>NZ_FNOL01000012.1:0-201527 GCF_900106655.1 Variovorax sp. YR634 | reverse complement strand
TTTGGAGTCTTGAATGGTGTCCACCTGTGAGTCTGGTGGACACCATGCTGGTCGGGCCTCCCGGCGGATTCAAGATGCGTTGGCCGGACGCTTACGGAGGCGCGATGGCCCGACGTCTCAAGTGCCGACGTTCATCGTTGCTTGTTGCACATGTCGGCGCCGCGGACTCAACGAAAGTACACGCGAGGAATTTGTCAGATTTTCTGAGAATGCCTTTGCAGCGATTCTCAAAATAGTTGCCTAGGTGGTTGTTCTGCCGAGGTACCACTTGGCATGAATTCTGAGAACCTACAAAGCTTGTAGGTTCTCAGAATAGATGCAAATATTCTCACCACCTGCAAATTGCTGGTTCCCAGCTACGTGCAGCCTTTCGCCAACAGCTTTAAACCCACGTCGAATCCTTGAGGCCGGCTGAACCGAGCGCGATTGGCCCCGCTCAGCGGGGGAAACCCTCCTGATTCAGGCCTGTAGCAAGGCTGCGCATGCGACTCCAAGCCAAAACGATCTCGATATCATCTGAGGAGTCGAGATGGGCGCGGCTGTGCTGGTACGAATTCGTGTACAGCACTGTGCGCTTCTGCTCCAAAGCAGCCTCACGTAACGCCCGCCATGGCGGCAAGCAGAGGGCTTCCCGTCGCGGCAGCGACGCAGCCATGGACAGCCCCTTGGGATCGAAGTCGAAGAAGGCGGAGGTGGGGCGTCGGTCTTGCGCGATCAGCTTGGCGGCCGCATCGGTGCCGAACAGGCGCGGCCCGCCGCGATACACCGCCAAACACGGGCGTTCCTTCACATGCTCGGACAACCAGGTGTACTCGTGCAGCTGCAGCAATGGCTCCAGGTGTCCGCGCCGAAGTAGAACTGAGCCACCGCTGATCTCGATTGCGCTGGCACTAACACTAGATGTCATTCGGGCCGTTGAGCGCGCCAGCGGGCGACAGGTCGCACGCGAGTTTGGGCCACGCAGGGTTGGTGATGTGCCTGCTTGCTGGGCGGACCTTCCTTGGCGATAGCCACTCTGGGATGGCGCGCGAGCAGGAATCTGGAAGTCATCTGTAGAGACAGTTGGCGCTGGCAAGTCACAGGCGGTCATCGGTCCGAATCGTCGAAATGTATAGCCGCATACCGACCAGCGGTCGAACTTCACTATGCGGACAAGTCCGTCGCTAGTCGCAGCCCCGACGAGCCTTAGCATCTACTTCTCCCGCAACAGGCGTCTCCTATGCAACGAAACCCCTACATCCCTCCGGAGAGCTCTTTCGTCGCCTCATCCGGGAAAGAGAAGCTCAGTCCACGCCCCATCTCAGCATGGCTTCTATTGATCCTCCTGGCACTGACCGGAACGGCGCTCGCGGTCGGAATAGTGCGGTTCATTTTTCTGCTTGCACCGTACATCCGCCAGATTCCGAGTCAATGGAGCATCCTGCTGGGTGTTGGATTGCGCCTCGCGATACTGGGAGTGATCGTCATCGTGCTGGTAGGCATCTTCAAGCGAAAGCGATGGGGACGTTGGTTGGGCCTGCTGGCGCTGGCGCTTCTCGCGGTCACGGGCATCTTTGCATCCGACACGACGGCTTACGACAATGAGGCACAGCGATCCGGTGGCCTGTTTGTCCAGTTCATCGTCATGCCGGTGCTGCTGGTGTGGTGGGCCTATGCATTCGGGTTCTCCGCGAAAGCCCGGCGGTATTGGGCGGCCTGACCCCAAAGCCTAGAGAGCCGGAGGGTCGCACCAGCAATCCAGGGCGGAAGCGGCCTCCATGCCCCAGCAAGACTGGCACAGCGGGCAGATAGAGCCTCGCCTGCTACAACCCCCGGCCACTCAAGGATCTTGGGTACTGCCTAGCCAGGCAAGCTGAATCTCATGCCAGCGCGTCGAAGTCACTACGACGAGAAAAACAACAATGGCTTCATGCAAAAGAATTTGCCGTAGCGTGGACCGCGTAAGAGTTCACGACCATGTTCCCAAAGCCGCCCTCGAGGCGGCTTTTTCATGGGCCATGCTGCTCTGTGCGCGAACTCGTTGTTCCTCGCGTCTGATGCGGCGGACTTTCACCATGCTTTGCGACGTTCCTGCTTTGGGAAATGGCCTACCCCACGCAGCAATAGATTGGGCTTTCTCCAACTGGCCGAGCGATTTCTAGATCTCCGTGGTCAGCAGCAGCCCATGACATTCAGACGACTCTACGGTGTTTCGCCTGTGGCGGGGCATGGATAGAGTTCGCGCATGTGCAGACGGAATGCCTTGTCCATCGGCATCGAGCGCTGCTCGGGCGGCAGGCGCAGTAGAAAGGGAACCAGCGTATCGGTGGTCATCTTCAGGCCACCGACGGGGCAACTGTCGAGCGTCGTGCCCGCACTCTTGGCCTTCTCGTAATCCACCCGATAGGATTCCCCGATGTGAGTCAGCCCGCGAAGGGCCGAGACGTATGCCGGGTCTTGTTCCGCACGCACAGGCCCGATCTTGCTCAGTACCTCCATGCCGCGCAGGAAATCCGCCACGGTCAGCGTCGCGCTCTTGTCCGGCGTGATGGCCTGCGGCAGGTCGCGTGAAACAGCAAGGACTGGCGTGGTGGCGAGAACGGTGCCGAGAAGTGCCGATCCAAGAAAGGGCTGCATCAGGGCCTGCCTCATGATTACGAGCCTTGCCAAAACCACCACCGTCGTGCGCAGGTCGAGTAGGCGTAGACCCAGGGTGTCGTAGTGATCTTTCTCATCAACTTCTGGTGCTGCCAGGAGGAACAGCGATCCGAGGCGACTCTGGGTATGAGTGTGATCACCCTCAGATCAAGAAGACGGACAGGTACTCGAACACATGGTCCAGCGGCAGGTGATCCGTGAGTTGATCGAAGTCGTCGAAGCCATCAGGCAGTGGCAGGCCAATGCCTTCGATTCCGTCCACCACCACTGCACCTCCCCATGCTACCTGAGTAGTAGAGTTCTTCAAGACCTCACTGACCGTCATTCCAGCCCACAGCTTGCCCTCATAGCGGCCTTCGAACCCGGAATTGCACATCACCGAGTAGATCGTTCGCCTCTCGTCGTAGCCGATAGTGACAAGCCCATCGTCGATGGACACGATGCCATCGGAGACTTCCAGCACATGGTGGCTCCGAAGTCCCTCGATCACCGCATCAACTGGGCTTTGCAGTGCAATGCCGCCGAGCGATTTGCCAGGGACGATGTCTTTTGTCAGTTTCATGCTTTGGATTCAGATAGGTGTGTTCATCAGGATGCCGTCGACATAGACGGGGCTGTCGACGATCTTGTTGTAGTTGGTAAAGCCTCCATGGCCGATGCGGCCTTGCACCTGCCCATCTCTGTAGACCTTCCAATAATCCGACTTGTGGATCGCGTTGGGGCCGCCCGGGTGATAGTCGAGGACATCCTTGCTGCCGGCCTTTGTGACCCTGGTGTAGCGAGTATGCGGCGTTGCCGTGGGACTGGTCTGGTGGACGCTCGGCGTGTATCCCTTCTGCCGAAGGAAGGCATCCACTTCGCCTGGTTTCTTTCCGGTCAGGGTCTTTACCCAACGGCTGGTGATGCGGTTCCGGCGATTGAATGCCTTGCCGCACACCCATCCCCACGGGTCTATCCATTCGACGGGGTTCGGCGCGTACTGATAGAGATTGAGTCCGCCTGCCAGCCCGATCGGATCGCTTGTCGTAAACCTCCCCACATCCGGATCGAAGAACCGGAACGTGTTGTAGTGCAGCCCCGTCTCGCGATCAAGGTACTGCCCCTGGAAGCGCAGGTTCTGCGGCGCAAGCTGCGCCGGGTGGTATTCCTCCTGCACAGTGTTGCCCCACACCCGGTAGCGCGTCTGCCACAGCAGCTGGCCATCGGCGCCGGTCATCTCTTCCGGTGCACCGTTGGCGTCGGTGTGGAAGTGCAGCACTTCCTGGTGTGCGCCGAGGCCGTCCACGCGCGCCAAGGGTTCGTAGCTGTCCTCGGCGGTATAGAGGTACAGGCTGTG
This sequence comes from Variovorax sp. YR634, assembly GCF_900106655.1. NCBI lineage: Bacteria > Pseudomonadati > Pseudomonadota > Betaproteobacteria > Burkholderiales > Comamonadaceae > Variovorax > Variovorax sp. YR634. The sequence goes on along the minus strand of NZ_FNOL01000012.1, from coordinate 197,554 downwards.
CTGGCTTGCGCTGTGCTCGCCTGCCAGGCGCATGCCATCCCAGAGGAATTCGGTCGTGCCGAGAACGTGGCCGTCGGCCCGTACGTGCGTCTTGGCCGTGCGTCGGCCGATCGGGTCGTAGTCGAAGCGCACGCTGCTCGCGCCCTGGCGGTCCCGGATGTCGACCGCCACCAGCCGGTGTTCGCTGTCATAGCGGAAACGCTGCACCGTGTGGTGGCCGATGCGCTTGCACAGCAGGCGACCGAAGCGGTCCCATTCGTAGCGCTTGTCCTGGTAGACGCGCAGGCGGTTGTTGCGCACGTAGCCGGAGCTGCCAGTGCCGGGCGTCGATCCGTCGCCGTCGAGCAGGTTCGCGGCCTGGTCGTAGCGGAAGGTCTCGGCGGGCACGCCAGGGTTGGCCTGGTGGTACTGGGCCTGCAGGATGCGGCCGGTGGCGTCGTAGCGCAGCGACTGGCGGCGTTCCGGCGGCAGGCTGCCGCCAGCACCGACGCCGCGCCCCTGCAGGTCGACGAGACCACCGTGCCCGCCATGACGCCTGCGGGCGCGCACGATCAGGTTGTCGGCGAAGTCGTATCCGTAGGTCTTGTCGAGCAGGCCGCTCGCAGGGGCCTGGCCGCCAGGGTCGCCGGCCAGCCGCTGGCGGCGGTGGGCGAGGCGGCCAACGCGGTCGTAGCCGGTGGCGGTGGCGATGCGGCCCTGGCTGCGCAGCACCTCGCGGTGCAGCCCGTCGCGCTCGAAGTCGCTGATGACCTTGCCGTCGATGTTGACCTGATGCAGATGGCCTGAGCCGTAGTACAGCCGATTGATGCTGCGTCCATCGGGCAGGCGTGTGCTCAGCAGATTGCCGAGTTCGTCGTAGGAATGGCGCAGCGCGCCGCCGGCACTGCTTTCTTCGGTGAGCCGGCCCAGGGCGTCGTAGGCGAAGCCGAGGCGTTGGCGGACGCCTTGTGCGCTGGTCTGCTCGATGGCCAGCAACTGGTCGGCGGCGTCCCAGCGGTAGCTGATGGAGGTATCGCCGGTGTTCCTGGCGAGCAGGCGGCCGACGGCGTCGCGCTCGAGGCGATGGACGATGGGTTCTTCGTCGCCGGGCTCGACAAGCGCTTCGTTGGCTGCGCCTCCCGTGGCTCGTGAGTCGTCGTGCGCGTCGGTCGCATCGGGCGGGGCCGGTATCCATGCAACTTCGGTGACCTGGCTCAGCGCGTCGTAGCGGTAGCGACGTTCGCTGCCGTCGATGTCGGTCTGTGCGCGCAGCCGGTCGCCTTCGTCCCAATCGAAGCGATAGGCCTGGCCGTTCTCGTTGTGCAAGGCGATGAGCCGGCCATAGGCGTCATGGTCGAAGCGCACGCGCCGACCCATCGGGTCCAGGCGCTCGCATACCTCGCCGCCGGCGTCCCGCCGATAGGCGGTGACGTGGCCGGCAGGGTTGGTGAAGGCGTGCAGCAGGCCGGCGCGGTCGCGCTCGTAGCGCTCGATACGGCCGTCGGGTAGCAACACCTGCCGCAGCCGGCCTCTTGCATCGTGCTGGTAGTGGGTGGTCTCGCCGATGGCGTCGGTCACCGACTGCAGGTGGCCCATCGCGTCCCAGGCGAAGCGGGTGCGCTGGCCGGAGCAGTCGATGTGCTCCCGCAACAGGCCGCGCTCATCCCAGCGCAAGTGCTTGTTCTTGCCGCTGGCGTCGGTGATGCGCACCACCTCGCCGCGGGGGCCGTGGACATACACGGTGCGCTGGCCCAGCGGATCGATCTCGGCCACGAGGTTGCCGTGCTCGTCGTAGACGTAGCGCCAGGCGCGGCCGGCGGCATCCACTTCAGTCAGCGGCAGCGAGGCGAACTCGAGCCAGGTGCTGGATTCGGTGCGGCCCAGCGGATCGGTCTCGCCGGTGAGGTTGCCCGAGGCGTCGTAGCTGCAGCGCCATTGGCCGCCCTTGGGGTCGACCGCGCCGAGCACCTGTCCGTCGTCGTTCCACTCGAAGCGCCAGGTGTGGCCGAGCGCATCGGTATGCCGGACGATCTGGTAGGCAGCGTCCCATTCGCGCTCCACGCGGCGGCCCAGGCCGTCGATGGCCACGGTGAGGCCGGCGGCGAGGTCGTACTCGAAGCGGTATTCGTCGCCCAGGTCGCTCCAGTAGCGCGTCACACGCCATTCCGCGCCGCGCGGGCCCGCGAATTCGGTCCACTCGTAGTGCGAGCGCAGGCCGGTGGGCAGCTCGTGCATCGTCATGCGGCGGCCGGCGTCGTAGGCGAAGCGGCGCACCACCTTGCCGGTGGCGTCGACGACCTGCGCGAGATCACCCGCAGCGTCGTAGTCGTATCGTGCCAGCACCACGCGCTGGCCGCCGTCTTGCGGCACGGTCTCGATGCGCTCCACGCGCCGCGGATGCGTCGCCGAGTGGAAGAGCGCGATGCGAGACGGGCCTTCCTGTTCCTCGATGCCGCACAAGCGGCCCTGCTCGTCGTAGCGCAGCTGAAGGATGTTCTCGTTGCGATCGCCCACCAGCACCAGTCGCAGGCGCGCGTCGTCGTGCGGGTCCTGCTCGAACAGGCGGTGGATGCCGTCCATGCTTTCGACCACCATGCGCCCGTCCTCGGCGCGACGGAAGGCAAGCCCTTCGCCGGCGTTGAAGAAGGCATCGGGCGCCGAGACTTGGCCCATGCCGAGGCGCCGGCCTTGCTCGTCGATGTAGACGAACTGTTCGCCGCCGTCGGGATGCGCATCGCGCACGATCTCGACCTCGAAGGGCACGCCCCAGCCGGCACCGAACAGGCCGCCGGTGCGCGCGTCGCGGCTGTTGTAGAAGCGCTGCCACTCGATGGGCAGCATCCCTGGCAGACTGAAGTCGAGTTCGTCTTCCTCGCCCAGCACTTTCGCACCGGTGGGCGCGTGCACCGGACGTGGCGAACCGAAGGCTGCATTCATGGCCTGGCCCGCGACCACCGAGGCCCCCATGCCGATCGCCATGCACGGCAGCTGCCGCAGCAGGTTGCGCGGATTGCCGCGCAGCAGCATCAATGCGGTGATCGCCAGCGCGATGCCGGGTGTCTTGCCGCTGCGGATCTCGCGCACCACCACCGGCGGCCCGCCGATGCGCACGTTGTGCGACACGCGCCGGCCGGCCGCGTTGTCGCTGACCGTGGCTTCGCAGGTGCTGCGGTCCTTGCTGCGCACCGCGGGCTGGCTGTTGATGTAGACCTTGCTCGAACCCTCCGCCAGGTACTGCTCCTCCATCGGCGGGTGCTTCTCGCAGTCGATCTTGTCGTCCTCGCAGGGCACGGCGCGCGGGTCGGGCGATGCGACCGTGGGCTTCCACATCTGAGAGAAGAAGTTGTCCACTTTGTCGAGGAAGCTCGGCTCCGGTGCGGGCGAAGGCTCCACGCTGGCGCCAGGGTCGATCATGCCGGCGGCACGCGCAGCCGGTTTGGCGTTGGTGCGGGTGTCAGGCGAGCCGGTGCGTATCCACGCCTGCTCGGAGGGTGGGAAGAGCGCGTTGCCTATCTCGTCGCAGACGGCCGTGATCTTGTCACCGGCACCGTACGAAAGCGCTGCGCCGACCACTGCGCCAAGCACCACAGCGCCCACGCCGCAGGTCAGGCCGGTGACGGCGCATGCGAGCGCGCCGGCGGCGGCATAGGCCGTGAATTCCAGGGCGCCTGAAACCAGGTCGGCCCAGAAGCTGGTGTGCAGCAGCGGATCGCCTTCGCGCGCCGCCCAGAGTGCGTCACTCATGGCCTCAGGCTTTCGAAGCGGCCGGGGCGGTGATTGCGAGGCTCGCCTTGATCGCCTTCCAGTGCTCGAGGTCGGCATCGCCCAGCGGCTCGGCCTTCACGTAGCTCAGCGCGAGCATGACCGGCGCGCCGGGCAACTGGCAGGCGAGCTGGTACTGGAACACCTTCTCGGGTCCGCGGACGAACTGGTTGCGGATCTCGATGCCTGGAATGTCGGACTCGGCGCCCACGGTCACGGCCTGCCGGTCGTGGAAGTGGAAGTTCTTCACCTGCTGCGACAGGCGCTTCATCTGCTGGTCGAAGTTCTGCTCGAGCGTTTGGCCTTCGAGCGCGCCGCGCGTCACGACGAGCGTGGCCGAGAGGGCCGGAAACTTGAGGATGTTGACCGACATGTCCTGATGGCCGGAGTCGGGCAGCGCGAGGCGGAAGTCCTGCGTGAGGTAGTCCATGGCTCAGGCCTCCGGCGGGAATTGCGCGTCGACCTTGCCGCGGATCGTGCCCTCCTGGCCTTCGCCACCGGGCGAGGTGCCGGGCCCGCCGCCGGGCATGTTCAGGTCGAGGATCTGCGCCAGCGTGTTGATCTGGCCGCTCTCGGTGGCCGTGATGTTGAACGATTTGCAGGTGAGGTTGACCTGGCCGCTCGCGTTGAGCTCGATCACGCTCTGGCCGCACACCAGCCGGATCTGCGTGCCCGCTTCCATCGTGTAGGTGGTTGTCGCGGAGTCCGACTTGCTCGCGCCCACCAGCACCGTGTCGCTGCCGCGCACGGTGCGGGTGCGGGAGCCGCCGATGGTGATGCTCTCGGCCATGTCCACCGTTTCGGTGCGGCTCTTGTGGATGGTGCTGGTTTCGTTGCCGTCGATGGTCTTGGTGCGGTCATTGCCGACCCACTTCGTCTCGTCGTTCTCGACCTCGGTGAGCTGGTCCTTCTGCGCATGCAGCCACAGCTCTTCCGCCCCGGCCTTGTCCTCGAAGCGGATCGCGTTGGCCATGTCGGGCGTACCGCCCTGCGAAGAGCGCGTGAGCGTGCCGCTCTGGGTCTTGTTGGCCGGCAGGTCCCACGGCGGCATCTGCAGGGCGTTGTAGACACAACCCGTGACGATCGGATAGTCCGGATCGCCATTGAGGAAGTCGACAATCACCTCCTGGCCGACGCGCGGGATGTGCATCGCGCCATAGTTGCTTCCAGCCCAGGTTTGCGATACACGGATCCAGCACGAAGAGTTCTCATCCCTCTGGCCGTAGCGGTCCCAGTGAAACTGCACCTTGATGCGCCCGTACTGATCGGTGTAGATCTCCTCGCCGGAAGGTCCGACGACCACTGCGGTCTGTGGGCCCGTGGTACGCGGCTTGGGCGTACTGCGCACGGCACGATACAAGGCGCTTTCGGGTAGCACTTGAAATGTCTGACGGTACCGCGTGCTGCTGGTGCCTTCGCTGTAGGCCGCATTCGTCGCACCGTCCTTGCGCAATGCGTTCTCCTCGAAGTCACAACTGACGGCTTCGATCAAGTAGCGCTTGTTCTCGCCGTCATTGGGGTGCTTCGCGAGATCGAACAGGTAGCCAGAGGCCAGATGGCGCAAGTTGCCTTGACCATCGACGAGTTCGCGCCGCGCGCCTTGCTGCTCCATGCGCACGCGCGCATAGTTTTCACCGTCTCCCGATTCGGTGTAGCCACCAGGCCAGTCATAGATTTCGTAGCTATCCTGGCTGTGGCCTGCGGGCTGGCGATGCAGGCTGTCGATTTTGGCGTTGGGCTTCTTGAAGTCGTAGTCATCGCTCGCATAGTGCCCCGACGCGACGTCTTCACTGTGGCTCCAGGTATCGATGAAGTCTTGCTCAAGAACCTGGGCCGCGAGGACGCCCGCATGGTATGGGACCTTGGTGGGACCAGCGGGCAGGGAAACGTGCGAGGTCATGCCATCACACAGCACCATCTTGTGGCTGCCCTGCGCATGCTCGAAGTAGTAGTAGAGCCCCTCCTGCTCCATCAGGCGGCTGACGAAATTGAAATCGGTTTCCGCATACTGCACGCAGTAGTCCCAACTGCGGTAGCCGCCGCTGAACTTGTCTTCAAAAGCGAAGCCGTAGGGCGCGAGCACCTCGTGCAGGATCTCAGGCACGGTCTTGAACTGGAATATCTTGAAATCGGAGCGCCGCGTCGCGTACCACAGCCACGGCCTCAGCACGGCCTCGTAGACATGCTTGTCACCATCATCTTTGCCGACGTAGGTGAACTGCGCCACCTGCCCGCTCAGAAAGCGCTGACCGGCACCACCTAGTTCGGTCGCGAGGTTCACTTCGACGCTCATGTCCTCGCCGAGCATGCTCTTGGCAGTGATGCCAGGCGTGTCAGCGATCAGCCGGACTCGGTATTCGAAAAGACTGGAGATACGCTCCTGCCCCATCATCGAGCGGAACACGAGGCGCTCGCCCTGCGAATGGTGGGCGATGAAACTACGGGACATTCTCTTGGGCTCCCCTCGCCAGTTCCTTCGAACTGCAAACCAAGTGGGCGGCCGCTCGGTCTGGAATCCAGTGCCGATGGCCGGCACGTGAATCAGGCTTCCTTGTTTTCCTTGATGTTCCAGCCCAGGACCGTCTCGGCGCCCTTGCCGCCCTTGTCGGTCTGTTCCCAGTACTGTTGCTTGACCTTCGCGGCCTGGAACGAGTACTGCACAAACACGGCGTCAGAACCCTGCTCGGCCGTGTACTGCACCGACGTGACCAGTACTTCCTCGAGAGTGACGCGCGTGTACTCGATCTGCGAGCCGCCGGCCTTGCACACCGACACTTCCACCTTGCTCAGGTGCTTGCCGCTCGCGCAGTTCTTCAGCACGGAAGGCGCTGCCTTGTCGATGCGCGCCAGAACCTGCAGGTCGTTGAAGCTGGCCTTGCCAACCCCGCCGCCACCACCGCTGACCATGTTGCCGGGCTGCGTCGCGCCCCAGGCAAACGACTTGATGTCCGTCCATTCCTTGTGGTTCGAGTCCTTCGACTCACCGTTCGCGCCTTCGACGCGCATGAACATGTCTACTGCCATGATGATTGACTCACTGTGTGTCCGAGAAAAAAAAGATGCGGCGATGACCGCAACATCGGAGTGAGCAGGTGTGATCGACAAATCTCGATTCTGAGATCGAATACTTGTCGCTTCCTCCCTACCTTCTTGTAATTGGAAGCACTCTAAAGGCAGGGAAGAAAAGCGGAAAGCGAGCAAACTTACTAACCATCGCTCAACTTTTCCTAGTAATAACCCTCTTGTTTTAGAAGTGAGAGAGGGGTTTGGGGAACTACCGCTTCCAAACTCCTTTGGCTGCTCTTCCGTCACATCTACGCGACACAACTGTGTGATGTGAAGTGTGAAGTGTGAAGTCCAAGGATCCATAAGCAGGGCCAGATGTCGCATTGGCGTTCAGCTAATCCTGTTAATAAAACAAAAGCGGCACTGTTGGCGTCGATCCCACCCGCCTGAGTCGCTAGGGTCAAGGGCAGCAGGTCGTTCAAGGAACTGTGCAGCCTTGGCGGCTTCAGCGATGCGACCTTCTCTACAAGTGGCGTGCCGAGTTCGACGGCATGCAGGCCAGCGAAGCCCCGCGGCTGCGGGAGATCGAGAGCGAGAACGCCAAGCTCAAGAAGCGCTGAAGGTGGGCTTCGGGTAAAGCGCTAACCCCGCAGGCCAGACGCGAGGCCGCTGCCAGGATGGTTAGGAACTGTCCGACAGCGAGCGCCGCATTTGTAGCTATGCGGGGGTGCCCAGAGCCAGCTACCGGCGCTTAACCTGTTGATGGCCCTAATCACGATTCCTCAACAAATTTGAGAACCTACAAGGCGCGCGTTTTCTTTGGCGTGGGACCAGCGTCCGTCGCCGACTCTTCATCGCGCAGCCGCCGCCACAGCGTGGCGCGGCTGATGCCGAGCACGGCGCAGGCCTTGGCCTGGTCGCCCTGCACCGATTGAAGCACCTCGCGCACGCGACGTAGTTCAGCGGCGCGGCGCGCACCCTTCAGCAGGCGCTCGCGCACGGGCGCCGGGCGAGCTTGGGTGCATTCGGGAAACACCTCCAGCAGACGGGCCCGGTCCAGGTTGCCGGCGGGCGCCAGGTAGCTGTGACAAGCCAGCAGGCGCTCGACCAGGTTCTCCAGCTCGCGCACGTTGCCGGGCCAACCGTAGCCCGCAGCCAGTTCCAGCAAAGCGGCGAGCCAGGCCGATGCCTGCGCTGCCGGTACGCCAGCCCTGCCGGCGCGGCGGGCCATCAGTTCGGCCGCCAGGAGCGCGATGTCGGCTTCGCGATCGCGAAGAGGAGGCATCTCGATGCGCAGCACCGCGAGCCGGTAGTACAGGTCGCGCCGGAAGAGGCCGCGCTCCACCTGGGACGCCAGGTCGGCATGTGTGGCCGCGATCACTCGCAGGTCCACCGGCACGGCAGCGGTCGCCCCGAGGCGAAGCACCTCCCGCTCCTGCAGCACGCGCAGCAGCCGGGTCTGCAGCGCCAGCGGCATGTCGCCGATCTCGTCGAGAAACAGAGTGCCCGTGTGGGCGGCCTCGACCAGGCCTGTCTTGCCGCCGCGCCGCGCGCCAGTGAAGGCGCCTTCCTCGTAGCCGAACAGCTCGCTCTCCAGCAGGCTCTCTCCCAGGGCGGCGCAGTTCACGGCCAGGAACGGCTGCGTCGCTCGCCGGCTGGCGGTATGAATGCCCTGCGCCACGAGCTCCTTGCCGGTGCCGCTCTCCCCGACGATAAGGACCGTGGCCTCGCTTGATGCGCATTGCGCGGCAAGCTCGCGCACGCGCTGCGCCAGGGGGCTGTTGCCTGTGAATGCCTCAAGCCGGTATCGCGTGGGCGCGCCCCGCTGCCGCTGGTTGGCGCGCAGGTGGCGGTCCGCGCGCTGGATCACCGCCGGGTCGCGGCACACGAGCAGCGCGCCGGTGACCTCGCCGCCTTCCATGACCGGCGCGCGCCGGACCACCAGCGTACGCATGCCGATCTGCAGCACCTCCTCGGCCGGGGCCTCGCGCAAACGCAGCGTGGCGCCGAGGTCCAGCACGGGCTCCACTTCGCCCAGCACGCGGCCCGCCAGTTCCTGGACGGAGGCTCCCAGCAGTTCCGCCATGACCGGGTTCAGCGCCTCGATGCGCTGCTGCAAGTCCACCGCGACCACGCCGTCCTGCAGCTGGCCGAGGACAGTGTTCAGCCGTTCATGGCGCGCCCGCTCGGCAAGGCTGTGGCGCGCAAGATGGATGGCGTCCTGAAGCGCCTGGCGCACGGCATCGTCCGAATACATCAGCACGCTGGCGATGCCGGCTTGCTCGGCCAGGTCGGCGACCAGGCCGGGCGCGACCACTGCCTGGACGCCAGCCGCGCGCAGCGCCTCCACGCAGGCGGGGGCGTCGTCGGCGCCCCGATAGCTGAACTGGGCAATGCCCATGCCGAACAGGGCGTCGAGCTGCGCCAGATGCTCCGAGGGACCGTCGAACGACACGAGCCCCACCCGGGGCGAGAGGGCGCGCGCGGCCGCCAGCGCACGCATCAGGTCGAAGCCGCGTACCTCCACCATGGCCACCGGGATGTCCAGATGCTGGCGCAGCCATTCGCCGCTGGCACCTGCCGCCACCACTGCGTCGACCGGTGCGCGCGCATGCAGTTCGCGCACCGCTTCGACGGCCTCGTCGAATGCAAGACCTACCAGTTCGATTTGCGCCTGCGCCGCCACCTCGGGTACCAGTCGCACCAGCACGCGGCCCAGTCGGTGGCGAGCCACGGCCACGATACGAGGCCGGCGAGACGCGGCGGACGAATGGGCAGGTGGCAGGGCGAGTGCATTCATCTGGCGAATTCTATGGTTTCAAAAGTGAAATGAATCTGAAACATCGCGCATTGAAAAACCACCGAAGAAAGTCACAAATTCCTTTTGGATCAATGACTTATATCCAACTACTTGCGAATCCGGTCTATGGCATAGCGCTTGCGCACCCTGGACAAGACCCCCGTGGTCTTGTTTTCCCAAATAACCAGGAGCCAACCGTGAACTTCCGTCGCCTTTCTGCAGTGACATGCGCAACCGCCGCCGCCTTGGCTTGCACGCTATCTCTGAGCGTCCAGGCACAAACATGGCCTACCAAGCCGATCCGGCTGGTCGTGCCGTTCTCTGCGGGCGGTGCCAACGACCTGATGGCGCGCGCCGCGGCCGAAGGAGCATCGAAGCAGCTCGGCCAGCCGGTGATCATCGACAACAAGCCCGGTGCGGGCGCCATCCTCGGCGCCGACGTGGTCGCCAAGAGCGCGCCCGACGGCTACACCTTCCTGGTGAGCGCGGCCGGCGTGGTGTCGAACAGCATGATCAAGAAGAACATGCCCTACAAAGACGAGGCACTGGTGCCGGTGGCCATGATCGCGCTGGCGCCCTCGGTGGTGGTGGTGCCGGCCAATGCGCCCTACAAGGATCTGAAGGAGTTCGTCGCCGCGTCGAAGAAAGCTGGCAACGGCTTCCACTGGGCCACGGCGGGCACCGGCAGCACGCCGCATTTCGTCGAAGGCATTCTCGAGACGAAGTACGGCAGCAAGCTCGACGTGGTGCCCTACAAAAGCGGCTCGGAGTCGATCACCGCGGTGCTCGGCAACCAGGTCGAAGCGACGTCGGAGGCCAGCATCGTGGTGCTGCCGTACATCAAGAGCGGCAAGCTCAAGGCACTGGCAGGCACGTGGACGCAGCGCATCTCGGCCTACCCCGAGCTGCCGACGGCGACTGAAGAAGGCTTTCCCGAGATCCGCATCGCGCACTGGGCCGGCGTGCATGCGCCGCGCGGAACGCCCGACGCCATCCTCGACAAGATGGCCGCTGCGATCGACGCAGCCATGAAGTCGCCGGAGACGGCCAAGCGCCTGAAGGACATGGGCATCGAGCCCATCGGCGGCACGCGTGCGAGCTTCACCAAGTTCGTCGACGAGGAACGCGCAAGGCTCGGTGGCGTCGTGAAGGCCACCGGCATGAAGGAAGACTGAGAACCCCATGAGCACGACCAACGAATCTCCGAAGAAAACCCTGCGCCGGCTGGCCGAGGCACGCCGCGGCGTGCTGGTGCCGGGCGCGTTCAACGCGATGTCGGCGCGCGTGATCGAAGACCTCGGCTTCGAGGCGATCTACATCACCGGCGCGGGCGTCACCAACATGTACCTCGGCCTGCCCGACCAGGCCTTCATGGGCCTGCACGAGATCGCCGAGCACACGGCGCGCATCCGCGATGCGGTGAATCTGCCGCTGCTGGTCGACGCCGACACCGGCTTCGGCAATGCGCTGAACGTGCGCCACACGGTGCGCGTGCTCGAGCGGGCGGGGGCAGACTGCATCCAGCTCGAAGACCAGGTCAGCCCCAAGCGCTGCGGCCACTTCTCGGGCAAGGCGGTGATCGACACCGACGAGATGCTCGGCAAGATCAAGGCGGCTGTCGACGCCCGGCAGGACAGCGACCTGCTCGTCATGGCCCGCACCGATGCGGCCGCCGTGCACGGCTTCGAGGCCGCCATCGAGCGCGCGCAGAAGTTCAGCGACGCCGGCGCCGACATTCTGTTCGTCGAAGCCGTGACGCTGGCCGACGAAGTGCGTGCGATGCCGCGACGCTTGAACAAGCCGCAGCTCATGAACATGGTGATCGGCGGCAAGACGCCGACCTTCGGTGCGCAGGAGCTGGGCGCGCTGGGCTACGGCTTCGTGCTCTACGCCAACGCCGCATTGCAGGGCGCGGTGGCCGGCATGCAGAAAGCGCTCACCGCCCTGCGCGACGACAAACGCCTGGAGGAAGATCCCGCGCTGGTAGCCCCTTTCGCCGAGCGCCAGCGCCTCGTCGGCAAACCCCAATGGGACGCGCTCGAGCGTCTCTACATCTAGGTCCAGGCAGTGCCATGAACAGGCTTTCAGCCGCAGGCATCCAGCGATCGGCGCTGCTGGTCATGGACTACCAGCCCGGCATTCTCGGCTTCCTTCCCGATCCGGCACCGCTGTTCGCGAAGATCATGCCGGTACAGCAGTTGATGCGCTCGCGAGGCGCGAAGGTGGGCTTCGTGCGCGTGGCTTTCGATGCGGCCGACCTCGCGCGCTTCCCCGGGCACAGCGCCATGGGCGCGCGCGTCAAGGCGGCGGGCGCCCATATGCATCTCGACTCCCCATCGACTGCCGTCCATCCGGATTTGGGCGTCGCGCCGGGCGACATCATTGTTCGCAAGACGCGGGTGGGCGCCTTCTCGACGACCGACCTTCACGCCCAGTTGCAGCGCGCGGGCATCGAGACCCTGGTGCTCGCCGGCGTACACACCAGTGGCGTTGTGCTTTCCACGGTTCGCGAGGCGCACGACCTCGACTATCGGGTCATCGTCCTGTCGGACGCGTGCGCCGATCCGGATGCCAAGGTGAACGAGTTCCTGTTGCGCGAGATCTTTCCAAGACAGGCGACCGTGGCCACTACGGCGGAGTTTTGCGAAGCGATTTCCTCTTGACATCGAGGTCACGGAAACTAAAAAAGCACGTCTTAAATCAGCACTGCGGTTTTCAGCTTTCGTGACTTCCGACAAAACTACGTCTTTCACCCTGGAAAGACCTGTAGACTTTTCCATTCGCAAACGCCCGGCTCGCCGGGCGTTTTGCATTGCGAGGGACTGCAAAAACCTTAGGGCAGAATCTGCGCCAATTTCGTTCGCGCCTACAGGACCTCTCCCATTCCCTCCAGCCTCGCCTTCTTCGAACTGACCACCGTGGCCGGCGAGACCGTTGTCACGTCGCTGGCCTTCCCCGAGATGGCGTGGCTCGGCAGCAGCGCGCATGCGATGGCGCGGCGTATGACGCAGGCAGTGCAGTCGCACCTGATCGACAAGGGCCGCTACCTCGAAGCCGTGCAGATCAGCGACCCGCCGGAATTCGAGCGGCATGAGTTCGACGTCGACCTGCCGGGTGGCAGCGACCCGCTGCTGCACCCGCCACGCCGCTGCCGACATGTCGCGTTTCTATCCAGCGGCCCGGCGAACACCCCCTGCATCGGCTACGTCCCCGCGCTGGGCATCGTCGCGCTCGCCGAGGCGGAGCGCCTGCGCGAAGCCGTGAGCGAGGCCATCGTGCTCGAACACCGCCGCACCGGCCGGCAGACCGACGTGCGTCGCCAGGTAGCAGCCCAGTGGTTCGAACAGGTCGAGTTGGCGCAGTTGCCGCTCGACCTCGTGTTCCACAGCGCCGAAGCCTTGCGCAAGCTGAAGGACGATCGCGCCAAGCCGCTGCTTCCCACGGTGGCCGACGAGATGAGCATCGGCTCGCGCACCGCCGTCGGACTGGCTGAGCCGCTGACAGCGCTGCAGCGCGCGGCGGAAGGCCGGTTCGCGCGCAGCGTGCTGATCGTCGGCGCGGAAAGCAGCGGCAAGACGGCGTTGATCCATCAATACGCACGCGAACGCCGCGACCGTGCCGCCGGCTCTCCGTGGGAAACCAGCGCGGCGCGGCTCATCCAGGGCCTGACGCGCGACGGTAGCTGGCAGCAGGCGCTGACCACGCTGTGCCGCGAACTGGCCGCGCGCGAAGTGGTGCTGTACGTCGGCCATCTGGCCGAGCTGTTCGAGGTCGGCCAGTACCAGGGCAACAGCGTCAGCCTGGGCGATGCGTTGCGCGAGCCGCTGGCGCGCGGCCAGTTGATGCTGCTGGCCGAAGCCACGCCTGCCGAGCTCTCGCAGATCGACCTGCGCAGCCCCGGCTTCTCGGCTCTGTTCCAGACGGTACGACTGCCCGAACTACCCGAGGCCGAGCAGGAGCGCACGATGCTCGCCGCGGTGGCGACGCTCGCGGCGGAACACCGTGTCGCGGTGTCGCCCGATGCGGTGTCCGAGCTGATCGCGCTGCAGCGCCGCTTCTCGCCTTACTCGGGCTTTCCGGGCAAGGGCATCCGCTTCTTCGAGGAACTGATCCTGCACGTGCGCGGCCAGCAGGGCGCGGTGATCGGGCGCGACGACGCGCTCGCCGCGTTCTGCGCCGAGACCGGCATGCCGCGTCGCATGCTCGACGCGCGGCTGCCGCTCTCGCTCGACGAAGTCGACGGCTTCTTCCGCAGCCGCCTGTTTGGCCAGCCCGAGGCACTGTCGGTCGTGACGAACCTGCTGGTGGCCACCAAGGCCGGGCTCGCGCGCGGTGGCAAGCCGATCGCGTCGATGCTGCTGATCGGCCCGACCGGCGTGGGCAAGACGGAGACGGCCAAGGCACTGGCCGAATTCATGTTCGGTGACCCGCGCCGCATGATCCGCATCGACATGAGCGAATACGCCGACCCCGCCGCCGTGCTGCGCCTGCTCGGCGATCTCGGCGGCGACGAGGGCGTGCTGATCGGCGCGGTGCGGCGCCAGCCGTTCTCCGTGGTGCTGTTCGACGAACTCGAAAAGGCCCACCCCAGTTTCTTCGACCTGCTGCTGCAGGTGCTCGGAGAAGGCCGCCTGACCGGCGGCGACGGCCTCACCGCCAACTTCTGCGGCAGCTTTGTGGTGATGACGTCGAACCTGGGCGCCGATGCGATGCAGCGCATGCCGATGGGCCTGGGTGCGGTGCGCGGCGATTCGCGCGCCCACTTCGAGCAGGCGGTGCAGCAGGCCTTGCGCCCGGAGCTGTTCAATCGCATCGACCACCTCGTTCCCTTCGCCACGTTGTCGGCCGCCGAGCGCGCACCGATCTTCGGGCGCGAGATGACGCTGCTGCGCAAGCGGGAAGGCCTGCTCGAACGCAGCGCCGAAATGACGCTGGACGACGGCGTTGCCGACCGTCTCGCCGCGCTGCCCGGTGACGAGCGCTACGGCGCCCGCGATGTGCAGCGCGTGCTGCGCCGGCAATTGCTGCTGCCGCTCGCGCATGCGCTGTCGCCGCATGCCTACGTCACGCCGCTGGCCGTGCGGATCGGCGCCGGCGACGCCGGCCAGCCGCTCGGCGTGCGCGTCGACCCGCTGCAGCGCCCGATCGACAACGCGCCGCTGCTGACCGCAGAGGCATTGGCCGACGCGCGCCGTCACTGGCAACGCGTCACCGAAGGCCCGCTCTTCGTGAACCTGGTGAACCAGGTGTTCCGCCTCGACGACGAACGCCGCCGCTACGAAAAGAAGCGCAAGCGCGCGCCGCACCTGCCGCATTGGGACGGCACGCCGTCCGCCAGCCGGGCCCGCACGCTGAGCGCCGTGCAGCAGACGGCGCAGGGCTTGTTCGCCGAGATCACGGCGCTCGAGGGGCAAGCACTGCTCGCGCTGGTCGGCGAGTCCGATGCGCCGCCCGACATCGCCGCGTGGCGCGCCCGCTTCACCGCGTTCAAGCAGCAGGCATTCCATGCGGTGCGGCCCGACAGCGGCGTCTGCTCCGTGGGCCTCTACGCCGCGCCGGCATTGGCCACGATGCTGCATGACGCGTGGTGCGAACTCGCGGCACTCGCCGGTTTCGAATTCCGCTCGCAGGTGGTGCGGCTCGGCGACGAGCCCCGCAAGCCCGCGCCGCCTGCCGACACCGAGGCACGCGATGAAAAGCGCGAGGAAAAAACCGATGACGAAGCACCGCCCAGCCCGTACCTGAAATTTCCCTGGCCGCAGGCATCGAGCCGCAAGAGCCTGCTCGTGGGCTTCGAGATCGAGCTCAAGGGCCCGGCGGTGTTCGACTACTTCCGCCAGGAAAACGGCGTCTGGCGCATCTGGGTCGCAGATCGCAACAAGTCCGACGCCTGGGTCTCGGTTCGCAGCGGCACGCTCTCGGGCTTCGAGACGCCGCACAACGTGCACCGCCAGCATTTCTTCGACAGCCGGCCCGTGCATCGGTTTCTCAGGGAAGGCGTGCTGGCGTCGCAGCAGACCGACTGGAAAACCCCGTTCCCGGATGCGCCCGCCTGGAAACGCGCGCTCGACGCCCAGTTCGACGTACTGATGGACCGCATGCTGCTCGGGGAGGACGACTGATGAGCGGACGCGGCAGCCTGCGCATTCCGGTTTTCGTCACGCATCGCAAGGAAGCGGGTTACCGGCTGCGCTGCCTGTTCCTGCCGGAAATCGATGCGACGGCCATGCGCTACGAAGCGGCGCTGAACAAGCTGCGCCAGGCCGTGGTGCATCACTTCCGTGGCACGCGCAGCACGCGCGCCACGCTCGACGAGCGCCTGTGGCTCGGCTTCGCACCCGAACTTCGTTTCGAGCTCGTTCCGCTGGGCTTCGACAGCGGGCGCCGCTGGGTCGAGGGCGCGTTTGCCGCGGCCCATTTCACAGTGAGCGGACGGCGCTACGCCTGCCTGCCGCAGCTCGACGGCATGGTGGCCGACCTCGGCGAATCGCACCTCGACAAGGCGCAGCGCACCGAGCGGCTGGTGGCCAGCATCCAGGCCTGGTTCCGCGAGCAGCGCAAGGAGCGGGGCGACGCCTTCGACCCGCAGCGCTACCTGGCCGCGCCCAATGACGAACTCGGCGAGCTCGAAATCTCGATGCACCTGGCGCAGGGGCGCTTTCCGTTCGAGAGCGAGCACGACCTGCGCGCCGCGCTGCGCGACGATGGCATCGGCGACGGGCCGACAGAGATGGCGCGCGCCGCCGTCGACCTGAACGATCTCTACCCGGACGAACTGACCCAGGCGATCCTGCGTGACGACGCGATCGAGGAACTGGGCCGCGCGATCTACCGGCCCGACGGCGGTGCCGGAGCCATCGTGCTCGTGGGTCCGCGCGGCGCCGGCAAGACAGCGCTTGTGCATGGCGCGCTGCGGCAATTCATGGCCTCCGAGACCGGCCGCGACCGCGTGAAGCTGCAGAAGATCTGGCATCTCGATCCGATGCGTGTGATCTCCGGCATGAGCGTGATCGGCCAATGGCAACGCCGCATGGCCGTGCTGCTGCAACACCTGCAGTTCCGCTTGCGCGACGATTTCCGCATTGCCAAGCCGGACCATCTGTACTGCGACAACCTCGTCGCGCTGCTGGCGATCGGCAAGAGTTCGCAGAACACATTGACACTGGCCGACGTGCTGCGCCCGCTGCTCGAAAAGCGTGCCTTCACCATGATCGGCGAGGCCACGCCCGAGGCCTGGCAGAAGGTGCAGCAGCGCGACCGCCGTTTCGCCGACCTGTTCCGCGTGATCCGCGTCGAGCCGCCATCGCGCGAGACGGCCATTCGCATCGTCGGCTGGCGCCGCGCCGAGCTGGAGCGCCAGCACGAGTGCCGCATCGCCGCCGGCGCGGTGGCCGAGCTGCTGAAGATGGAGCGCCGCTTTGCCGCCGACGAGGTGCTGCCGGGCTCCGCGATCCGCGTGCTCGAACGGCTCGCCGTGCGCCACGCGCGCGGAGAGGTCGGCCGCGCCGAAGTGCTGGCCGCGTACACCGCGGCGTACCACTTCCGCGAGAAGCTGTTCTCCCGCCAGATCGGCCTGGCACCGGCGGAAGCCGCGGCGCATTTCGCGGCACGGCTGATCGGCCAGCCCGAGGCGCGCGCGCAGATGGTCGATGTGGTCGCGCTGATCAAGTCCGGCCTCGCGGCGCCGGGCAAGCCGCTGTCGTCGCTGCTCTTCATCGGACCGACCGGCGTAGGCAAGAGCGAGGCGGCGAAGCTGCTCGCCGACTTCCTGTTCGAGGACGAAGGCGGCCTGGTGCGCTTCGACATGAATGAATACGTCGACGGCGACGCGACCGGCCGCCTGATCGGCGACGCCTACCGTCCCGACGGCCAGCTCACCGCCGCCGTGCGCCAGCGCCGCGCCTGCGTGCTGCTGCTCGACGAGATCGAAAAAGCCCATCCGTCCGTGCACGACCTGCTGCTGCAGGTGCTCGGCGAAGGCCGGCTGACCGATGCGCTGGGCCGCACCACCGACTTCTCCCAATGCGTGGTCGTGCTCACCTCGAACCTCGGCGCCAGCGCGGCGAGCCGCCAAACCGGCTTCGTGCGGCAGCAGGCCGACGTGGCGCACACCTACCGCGAGGCGGTCGAGCGCTTCTTCCGGCCCGAATTCCTGAACCGCATCGACCAGGTCGTCGGCTTCACGCCGCTGGGTGCGGACGACATTGCCGCCATCGCCCGGCTTCAGCTGGAGCGCGTGCTGGCGCGCGACGGCTTCGTGCGCAGGCTGACTTTCCTGAATGTGTCGGCGCAGGCGCTGGACCACCTGGCGCGGCTCGGGCACGACGAGACGCTCGGTGCGCGGGCGCTGAAGCGCGGCATAGAGCGTGCGCTGACGCAGCCCATCGCGCAGCGCCTGGCGGCTTCGCACAGCGGCCAACCGATGTTGCTGGACGTGGCTTTCGGCGAGGGCGGCCTGACGACCCGCGCTACCGTGCTCGACTACGCCACGCGGCGCACGGTGCCGCTGCCGGAAGACGCCGTCTCGGCCGCCGGTTACCAGGCGCTGGCAGCCGTCGCCGACGCGCTGCACGAACGCCTGCGCGCACAGCTCGATGCAGCGCCGGCAGAGTCCGAAGCGCTGGCGTTGCGTGCGCTGCAAGTGCGGCTGGACCCGCTGCGCGAGGTGCTGGCACGCCGCAGCTGGGATCTTTCGGAGCGCCGCGTCGCGCCGGGACGCACCGTCAGGCAAAGCCTGCCGCGGCCCCGCGAATGGCGCCAGACGGGTCACCAACAGGTGTTCGACGAGTTGATGGCGCAGCAGGACATACGGGAGTTCTTCGAGCAGCTGTTTGCCGGCGCGTCGCCGGTGCGCGGCATGGACACCGAACTCGTGCGCTGGCAGCTCGAGATCGACCAGTTGGCCAGCCGTGCCGACAGCCTCGGCCAGCATGGCATCGAACGCGTGGCGGTGGAAATCATGCCGCTGCAGACCGGTGCCGGCGAGGCCGCGGTGAAAACGGCATGGGCCGACTACGCGGCGCTGATCGCGCAGCTCGACCTGCACGAACTGCCGTCGCCGCGCGCCGGCGTGCGCTGTTTTGAAGGCATCGGCCTGCGCGACGCGTTCGGCGGGGAATGCGGCATTCACCTCTGGTACGTCGGCGACGACCGGCCGTTGCCGCTGGCGTTGCGGTTGCTCTCCGTAGAGCAGGCCGCGCCCGATGCGGCGCCGGCGCCGCTGCCCACAGAAATCGTGCGCATCCGCCTCGAGCCCGCGCGGGCAGGCGACCACCGGCGCCTGACCGACCTGCGCTCCGGCCGCGTGCGCAAGTTCAGCGGCCCGCTAACAGAAGAAGACTGGCGCCTGCTGCTGTGGGACGGCCGTGCCGCGGCCCGCACATTCGCAGCGCAGGACTGAAAGAAAAGACCCGCACCCGCATGGCCACGCTTTCGTACCCCCTGGTGTGCTGGCAGCTCGACGACACGTCCGTCTGCGGCATCCTGCTCGGCACCGACTTCCAGGTGATCGAGCGCAACGCCCGCCGCGTGAAGGCCGCGCTGGCCGAGACCCTGCAGCGTGAACGCGAGCGCGACGGCTACGTGCCCGAGCCGGACATCGACAATGCGCGGCTCAAGCTGGTGCATGTGCCGGTGAACCTCGCGCACCGCACGGAGAAGGGAAGCTTCCCGGTGCCCCGCGCAACGGACTTCCACGTGGCCGCCGTGTTCGGCGAGAACGAGGAAGACGGCTACGCCAAGTGCTACCTGCCCTGGCTCGACCAGAGCTTCTATTACTACGACGACGCGCAGCTGCCGGTGCTGATCGAGCACTACACCCGCGAATGCCTCGACGGACTCTCGCCCGAGGCAGCGCAGCGCTTCCTGATGCCCGCCGCGCCGTGGCTCGACCAGATCGACGTGCGGCGCGACGACAAGACCACGAACAGGCAGCACGTGCCGCGCCACCTGCGCGAGGCTTACGCGCAACTCGATGCCGTGGCCGATCGCCTGCCCGAGACCGGCGCGCGCCGCGGCCTGCATGTGTTTCCCGAAGTGGCCTGGGAGCAGGGCGCCCTGAGCGACGAGATCGCAGAGCGGCTCGCGCGCGGCGGCAACCTGCTGCTGGTCGGCGAGCCCGGCGTGGGCAAGAGCGTGGTGATCCTCGAGGCGATCCGCAAGGCGCATCGCCTCACGGCCGCGCGCGACGCACCGCCGACCTTCTGGCGCAGCCATGCCGAGCGGCTCGTCGGCCGCGCGAAGTACCTCGGCGAATGGCAGGCGCTGTGCGACCAGACGGTGGAGTGGCTTGACATGTCGAACGGCCTGCTGTGGGTCACGGACTTCGTGAACCTGCTGCAGGTTGGCGGCGAGAGCCCCGAGGAATCGATGGCCGCCTACCTGCTGCCGGCGCTGCGCCGCGGCACGCTGCGGCTGATCGGCGAAGCCAACCCCAGTGAACTCGAGATTGCGCGCCAGCGGCTGCCCGGATTCATCGACTGCTTCGAAACCCTGCGCCTGCCCGAGATGGACAGCGTGCGCGCGCGCCGCGTGCTCGACCTCTTTGCCGGCCATGCCAGGAACACGCTGTCGATCGAGATCGAGCGGCCGGCGCTGGACACCGGCTACCGGCTGCTCGGCCGCTATGTGCGCTACGACAGCTTTCCGGGCAAGGCGGTGCGCTTCTTCGGCGATTGCGTGCGCGAAGCTATCGCCGGGCAAACAGGCATCGTGACCGAGACCGCCGCCATCGCGCACTTCGCAAAGAGCACCGGCCTGCCCGAGAGCTTCCTGCGCGACGACCAGCCGCTGGACGACACGCAGGTGCACGGCTTCTTCGCACAGAAGCTGTTCGGCCAGGACGCGGCCATCGGCCACCTGAAAGACGTGGTCTATCTCTTCAAGGCCGGGCTGAACGACCCCGCCAAGCCCATCGCCACTCTGCTGTTCGCCGGGCCCACGGGCGTCGGCAAGACCGCGGCGGCCAAGGCGCTGGCGCGCTACTTCTTCGGTGCCGGCGGCGGCGCGGACCCGTTGTTCCGCATCGACATGAGCGAGTTCCAGCACGCCTTCCAGATCGCGCGCCTGATCGGCTCGGGCAAGCGACCGGGGAAGCTGGTGGAACACGTGCGGCGGCAGCCGTTCTCGGTCGTGCTGCTCGACGAGATCGAGAAGGCCGATGTCTCGGTGTTCGACCTGCTGCTGACGGTGCTCGACGAAGGCCGCCTGCGCGACAGCCGCGGACGCATGACTGACTTTCGCAGCACCGTGATCGTGATGACCACCAACCTGGGCGTGCGCCACGGCGCGTCGCTGGGGTTCGGCGAGCCGGCGCTGAGCGACGGCGCGGTGCACGACATCCGGCAGTTCTTCCGGCCGGAGTTCTTCAACCGCATCGACCGCGTCGTGCCGTTCGCGCCGCTCTCCCGCACGGCCATCGAGGCCATCGCGGTGCAGGAACTGCAGGCGATCGCGCAGCGCGAAGGGCTGGCGCGCCGCGGCGTGCGCCTGAACTTCTCGCCCGAGGTCGTGGCATTCGTCGCGGACAAGGGATTCAGCCCGAAGTACGGCGCCCGGCCGTTGCAGCGTGCCGTCGAGCAGCACGTGGTAACCGCCGTCGCGCGGGCGATGTTCGGGCCGGTCGCGGACGGGGCTTGCCTGGAAGTGAGGTTGGTGGACGGGGCGGTGGTGGCGGGGCCCGGCTGAACCTCAGCGCAACTGAGGACACCCCAGTCTGAACTGCCGGTCCCGCGTGCGCCGCCGCTCTTCGCGAAGCCAATCGTGTGAGTACATGCCTTGCGATTGCCGTCCGATCGCATCGAGCCACTTGATGTGCTCGGCAAGGCCGCTGCATTCGGCCATTCCGCGATCGACGTTCTGCGCCACTTGCCGCTCGTACTGCTGCTGTTGCGCGGCAATGACTGCGTTGTTCCGGATCGACGCCTCGCGCTCTTCCGGGCTCATGCCATCCGCGATGTTCACGTCGCGCCGCAGGCGGACTGTGGTGGCGCGCGAGCCCTCGGGGCACGGACCGTCGGAATAGGCGGCCTTGCCTGACGGCGCGAGGCACTTCGTCACTTCGAAGGTGTCGGATGTGGCCGCGCCCGGCGAGGTCGAAGGCGCAGGCGCGGAGGGTGCAATCGCTGCCGAGGGTGGTGCAGCGGGCGAGGGCGTCGCCATCGAGCGATCGGGCCGCTGCACAGCGCGCTGCGTCAGCAGCCACTCGGCTGCCAGATAGAACAAAAACACCGTCAGCACCGCCAATGCCAGCCACAACGCCCAATGGCGCTCCGGCTTGGGTCGCAGGCCTTGCTCCCAGGCGGTCATCGCCTCCCGGCGTTCCCGCATCGGATCTCGTCGCTCGTCGTCGCCGGTGCTCATGGAGCCGCAGTATCTCCGCTGCACGCCACCATGCACCGCGATAGGCGTCCGCCGTTGCACGCACGCGAAATTCCGCGCCAAAACGCCCCAAATACAGCAGATCAGGGTTTCCGTGAGGTCTGTTAATAAAAGTAGCCCGCACGCACGTCACACGGCCGTCATCAGCTATGAAAACAATAGCATTCAGTTCCAATCCGAAGATCGTTCCTCGTAAACGCTATATCTAGCCCGACTCTTGCTAAGCAAAATCCTCGACGGATTTCACGTCACGCAAGATCGAGGACCACACAGCAATGAACCCTACGCGTCTCCGCCGGCCCCTGGCCGCGCTGGTATTGGGCGGTACAGCAGCATTCCTCGGGGCCGTGACTTCGGCCCATGCGTTCTCGAACCCGCCCATCCAGGTGGCGCAGGGCATCGAATACATGTGCGGTGGCGCCGCCAGGGATGAAGCCGCATTCATGGAAATGGTGTCGCCACGCTGGGCCGCGACCATCGAATTCGGCGTGAGCGACGGCAAGGGCGCGCAGGTGGCTGGCTTTCCGGCCAAGGCCCTGATCGAGGTGCGCCAGAAATACACGGGCCAGGTCGTGATGGACGTGCAGTCGCAAGGCCCCTACATGCTGGCGCGCCTCAATCCGGGCGCCTATGACGTGAACGTGACGCTCGGCGGTCTCACGCTGACGCAGTCGCTGGTGGTGATTGCCGGCATGCCGGCGCGCACGTCGTTCGTCTGGCCGTCGAATTTCGACATGGCTTCGGTGACGCCGGCGCTGCCGCAGACGCAGGCTCTCGCGCAAACTTCCGCCGCCCGCTGAGCGGTCGGCCGCTCCGCTACCCGGCCTGGCGGGCCGGTCAGCCTTTCCTAAGCCACGCGCCGCACAGTGGCACCGTGGCTTCTCGCCACGACGACCAGGAAAGGATCCAGACCATGACCCCCCGTTTTCCATCATCGCGCACGATGCGGCCGCTGGCGGCCGCGGTGTTCTGCGGCGCCGTTCTGCTCGGCGCGCTTTCGTCGGCCCAGGCGGCGGTGAACCCGCCGATCTACATGGCGCACGGCGTCGAGTACATGAGCGGCGGCATCGGCAGCGACGAGGCCCAGTTGATGGAGACAGTGTCGCCGCGCTGGCCCGCCACCTTCGAGTTCGCTGTCAAGGACAGCAAAGGCGCCGACTTCGCGGCCAATGTGCACGTGACGGTGCGCGACAGCAGCGGCGTCGCGCTGCTCGACAACGTGGTGTCGGGCGGCCCGTTCATGGTGGCGCGGCTGGACCCGGGCAACTACGAGGTCGAGGCGCGGATCGGCAGCCAGGTGCTGAAGCAGCCGCTGCACGTTCTGCAGGGCGCGCCGACCAAGGCGACCTTCGTCTGGCCGGCGGGCACCGACATGGCTTCGGCCAGCACGCGCACGGTGCAGTAGCGCGACGAAAGTGGGCGCCGGCACCGCATCCGGCCGGCACCCGCTTTGTTAACTCCACCATGCCATAACGCCTGCTATCCGGGCGCCTTGCGCTATAGAAAAAATAGCGATTGCGGCGTCTCCCGGTATCTTGAATGCGCGGCATGCGCCTTGCAGGTGGTGTATCCCGGGCAGTGCCCGAACCCATTGCCCCGATGCCGATCCGTCCCCTGAGCGCCCTGACCGCGCTGTTGCATGTCTATATAGCGCTGCGCCTGCTGCCCGCGCTGGCCATGCTCACGCCCGCATGGCCGTTGGCGCTGCTCGCGCTGGTGGTGTCGGCGGTGACGATTCCGCTGCCTTTCGCATCGCGCCGCATCGGGCGCGATGTCTCCACGGGCGAGGTACTCAAGTGGGTCGGCCTGATCAGCATGGGCTGGTTCTCGTCGATGTTCGTGCTGACGCTGGTGCGCGATGCGGGCCTGCTGCTGACCTGGCTGGCGAGCGCGCTAGGCGGCGTGCAGGTGCACTGGAACGCCCTGCAGCCATGGAGCGCGCTGGCGGTGCTGGCGATGGCCACGGCCACGTCGGTAATCGGTTTTCTCAATGCGCGCCGAACGGCCAGCGTGAAGCGGGTGGACGTGCCCATCCGCGGTCTGCCGCAGGCGCTCGAGGGCTTCACCATCGCGCAGCTCAGCGACATCCACGTGGGGCCGACGATCCGCAGCGCCTACATCCAGCGCATCGTCGACGCGGTGAACCGCCTCGGCGCCGACGCCATCGCGATCACCGGCGACCTGGTCGACGGCACGGTGCCGGAACTGCGCGAGCACATCGCGCCGCTGGCCGGGCTGCGCGCGCGCCACGGCACCTTTGTGGTCACGGGCAACCACGAGTACTACGCGGGCGCGCATGCCTGGATCGATGAGCTGCGTCGGCTGGGCCTGAAGGTGCTGCTCAATGAACACGTGGTGCTGCAGACGCGCAACGTGCGCGGCGCGCAGACCGACGAAGAACTGTTCGAAAGCGCGCTGGTGCTGGCCGGCGTGACCGACTTCACCGCCGGGCATTTCGACGCCGCGCACGCCAGCGATCCACACCTGGCGCTGCATGACGCACCGCCGCTGGTGCACACGCGCGTGCTGCTCGCGCACCAGCCGCGCAGCGCGGTGCTGGCTGCAACTGCCGGCTACCAGCTGCAGCTGTCGGGCCACACGCACGGCGGCCAGTTCTTTCCGTGGAACCTGTTCGTGCCGATGCAGCAGCCCTTTACGGCGGGCCTGCACCGACTGCACGACATGTGGGTGTACGTGAGCCGGGGCACCGGCTACTGGGGCCCGCCGAAGCGCTTTGGCGCGCCTTCTGAAATCACTCTGCTGACGCTGGTACCGGCAAAGCCCTGAGGGGCTTCCTCGATCAGGATTCCAGCTCGGCCAGCCGGCGGGCGTTGGAGGTGGCTGCTGCGTGAATCGGCTTGAGGCCTTCGCGCGCTATGCGTACCGCAATGCCTGGGAACTGGCTCGCTGCGTTGACCGTGCCGGCTGCCGACTGCACGAATGCGTCGCCATGCGCTGCCGCCTGGGCCGGCGTGACGCTGCCCGCCAGCGAGAAGAAAGCCGTCGTGCTCTGAACCCATTGCTGCAGCACGCGGTTGGCGAGCGAGAAATGGCTGCGGTGCCACTGCTTCACCATCGCAATGCCCGATTCGCTCGCGGCCGCGAGCTTCTCGTCGCCCATGAGCTGGAATTCCGCCAGGTCGGCCGCACTGGGCGCGAGCCCGGCCTTGGCGATGCGCTCGGTCCGGATGCGGATCACCGAGCCGGAGGACAGCAGCATCTCGTTGGTCTTGAGCGCCAGGTCGAGCCACTGCATGAGCGGATTGGCCAGACGGGCGGCGGAGGTAAGAGACGACATGTGGGGCGGTGCGCTCGAAGGCGGTTGTAGGAGGTCGGACCACTATAGGCTTCGCCGGCTGCAAATGCTGCAGCGCAACAAATCTGACTCTGCATTTTTGTTGATCAAGTCCTACTTTCCGATGTGGAAATTACGTGCTGTGCGAATGCCGGACGCGGCGGAAATTAATGATGCCGACTTATTTCCACTTCATGCATTCAGAAGTCGCATCATGAGATTCCACGCTTCCGCGCCCCTCCGGGCCGCCGTGCTCGCGGGCCTTTTCGGCCTGCTGGGCACGGCGGCCCATGCGTTCGAAGACAGCGAACGCGGTATTTATTTCGAAGGGGGCCGCGCACCGCACGGCGAAATGGGCAGCACCAACTCGGCCACGGTGGGCATGACCTTCCCGTGGTCGCTGCGCCAGCCGGTTCAGGAAGGCGCCCTCACAACCTACTGGGACGTGTTCCTGAGCAACTGGCACGCGCCCGCGCTGGGCAACGGCCCGCACGACTACGCGCAGATCGGCGCGATCTACACCTGGCGCTATCGCTTCGACCACGGCAGCTCGCCCTGGTTTGCCGAAGGCGGCGTCGGCGGCAGCGTGATGGACCACGTCTACAAGACGCCCGACCGCAGCTTCAGCACCGCCTTCCAGTTCACCGAGGTGCTGGGCGTTGGACGCAGCTTTGGCGAACACGGCGAGCACGAGCTGTCACTGCGCCTGCAGCACTTCTCGAACGGCGGCATCAAGAAGCCGAACCCGGGCGAGAACTTCGTCAAGCTGCGCTACACCTACCATTTCTAGCGCCCTGGCCTCGCCGGCACGCGCAGCCGCCTGGCCCTCGCTTCGGTGACCAGATAGCCCAGCGTGGCCACCACCAGCGGCAGCAGGTAATACAGGCCGCGATAGGCCAGCAGCGCGCCGAGCAGCTTCGCTTGTGGCACCTCGTGCGCGAGCAGCGCCACGAACACCGCCTCGAGCACGCCGAGCCCCGCCGGCACATGCGTGATGACGCCTGCCACCGCCGCCACCAGCAGCACCGCGAGCACCTGCGCGTAGCCGACCTGTCCCTGCAGCAGGAACCAGATCACGCCACCCATCAGCGACCAGTTGGTGCACGACATGGCCAGCTGCAGCAGCGCCATCGGCAGCCCCGGCACCTTGAAAGCATGGCCGCGCACGCGCCAGGTGCGCCCCTGTGCCGTGGCGCACAGCACCAGGTAGGCCAGTGCCGCCGTCAGCAGCACCGCGCCAAGGATGCGCAGGCCCTCGCCGTCGATCTTCCAGTTGGGCGGCAGCGTCATCGGCCAGAAGCAGAAGGCCGTGCCGGCCACCACGAGGTAGCCGAGCCAGTTGGTCAGCATGCTGAAGCCGAGCACGCGCGTGATGGTGTCGTTCGCAAGCCCCAGGCGCGAATAGAGCCGGTAGCGGAACGCCACGCCGCCCACCAGCGAACCGAGGTTGAGGTTGAAGGCGTAGCTGATGAAGGTCACGCCCATCACCGTGCCCGTGCCGAGCCGGTGCCGCGTCAGGTGCCGGCCCAGCAGGTCGTACGTGCTGTAGAGCGCAAAGCTGCAGGCCACCAGCGCGCCGGCCGCGAGCAGGAAGATGAGAGGCAGCGCGCGAATGGCGTCGAGCACCTCTTCCCAATCGATGGTGCGCGCCTGCCGCACGAGCAGCCAGGCGATCAGCGCGAAGAAGCCCCACATCGCCGCGCGACGGGCCCAGGGCCACCAGCTGTGGCGGGAGAGTGCCATCGTGCTCATTGCGATACGGCCTTTCCGCTCAGGCGGTTTCCGTCTGCGTAGCACCGCCGGCCGGATTGCTGCGCCCGGTGTCGCGCCGGCTCGCAAGGTCGGTGGCCTCGGCCGGCGTCAGGCGCGGCACGTGGCGCGGCAGGCGGCCCAGCAGGGCCGGATACCAGCGCAGGATGTGGAAGACGAAGAAGCTGCGCACCAGCCGCCAGCCGCTCCATTCGCTGGCGAGGTCGGCCGCCTCCACCTGCTTGCAGCTGTGCTGCATCAGCTGGTCCATGCGCTCCCACAGCACCTTGTTGAAGGCTTCGTCGCGCACGATCACGTTGGCTTCCAGGTTGAGCGACAGGCTCAGCGGGTCGAGGTTGCTCGAGCCCACGGTGCTCCACTTGTCGTCCATCAGCGCGACCTTGCCGTGCAGCGGGCGGTCGCAGTATTCGTAGATGCGCACGCCGGCGTGCAGCAGGTGGTGGTACAGCATGCTCGCGGCGGTCTTCACGATCGGCATGTCGGGCTCGCCCTGCAGGATGAGCCGCACGTCCACGCCGCGCCGCGCCGCGCGCCGCAGCTCCTTGATGAAGCGGTAGCCCGGAAAGAAATACGCATTGGCGATCACGATGCGCTCGCGCGCCGTCCGGATCGCGGCGCGATAGTGGCGCTCGATGTCGTTGGTGTGGCGCCGGTTGTCGCGTGTGACGAACATGGCTTCGGCCTCGCCGGCGTGCACTTGCCCGGCGCGCGGCGCCTGCTTCAGCCTGCGGCGGAACCAACCCGCGCCCTTGCCGCCGAGCGCGATGGCGCGCAGCACGAACTGATGGACCTCCGCCACGATCGGCCCCGCGAGTTCGACCGCATAGTCCTGCTTGGCCTTGGGGCCGAAGTCGAGCAGGTGGTCCGCCGAATAGTTGATGCCGCCGACGAAGGCGCGCGCGCCGTCGATCACCACGATCTTGCGGTGCATGCGGCGAAACACGTTGAGCCGCTGGCCCATGAAGCGCTGCCCCGGGTCGAACACACGCACCTTCACGCCGGCCGATGTCAGGCCTTCGATGAACTCGCGCGAGAGATCGGGCGAGCCGAAGCCGTCGATCAGCACATCGATCTTCACGCCGCGCTGCGCCGCTTCGCGCATGGCGGCATGAAGCTGCATGCCGACCTTGTCCTCGAACAGGATGAAGGTCTCGATGATCACCTCGCGCTGCGCCTGCCGGATGGCGTCGAACACGCGCGGGAAGAACTCCTCGCCGTTCTCCAGCAGCTCGATGCGGTTGCCGCCGATCCAGCGGTTGTTGTTGTTGCTCATGTCTTGCCCGCTCACAGGTCGATGTCCGCCACCAGCGGGGCGTGGTCCGACAGGTGCGACCACGGCCGGCGCGGCAGCACCACGGGCGCGTGCACGCCAGCATTGCGCACGTAGATGCGGTCCAGCTGCAGCACCGGGAAACGCGCCGGAAAGGTCCTGGCCGCGCGGCCGTGGGCGTGCACGAACACCTCGCGCAACGCGGCGCCTTTTTCCAGGATGTCGTGCGCGCGGCCGCGCCAATCGTTGAAGTCGCCCGCCACGATCAACGGCGCATCGGACGGCACCTCGTCGCGCACGATGTGGCACAGCAGCTCCAGTTGCTGCTCCCGGTGCGCCTCGGCCAGCCCGAGGTGCGCGCAGATCACATGCACGTCGACGACGCGGCCCGGCAGCCGCAGCACGCAGTGCAGCAGGCCGCGCTTCTCTGGGCCGCTCACCGAAACGTCGTGGTTGCGGAAATGCACGATCGGGAATTTCGAGAGCACCGCATTGCCATGGTGGCCTTTCGGGTACACCGCGTTGCGCCCGTAGGCGAACTGCGGCCACATGGTGTCGGCCAGAAATTCGTAGTGCGGCGCCTCGGGCCAGTTGTTCACCCTGCGCGAATGGCGCGAGTGGGTGCCCAGCACTTCCTGCAGGAACACGACGTCGGCCCCCACGGTGCGCACGGCATCGCGCAACTCGGGCAGGATGAATTTGCGATTGAGCGCGGTGAAGCCCTTGTGGGTATTCACCGTCATGACCTTGAGCGAGGTCGGCAAGACTGGCGTGGCCGCCGCGGCGTCGGGAATGGGCGAAGAAGACATCGTTGTGCGGGTTGTACGTGGCCTCGCGCGCGCTGACTGTAGGAACGCGCCACCTTCTTGGGACCCATTCGCCCCTTTCGCTGCGCGGCGGCGGGCTCCCCATGGCGGCCGGCTCCTACAGGCAGCCCTGCCGCACCCCCACACGACGGGGATTTCACCGCTCCTACGGTGAATTCAGGGCTCGAGAAAAGCAGCCCGCGTTTTCATCCACCGATACCGATACAAGCCACAAGGAGCAAGCCATGAAGCAAGTCACTTTTCGCGCCACGGTTCTCGCCGCGCTGCTGGGTACGGCAGGCATCGCCCTGGCCCAGACCACGTCCATTCCCGCCCAGCCCGATCCCTCGGCGGGCGGCGAAGCCAGCACCATGACGCCGGCCGGAGTCGCCAACCCGCCGCAGCGCCCCGACAACTCGATGCCCGCATCGCGCGAAGCGGTGAAGGCCGAGGCCCGCGCTCAGAACCGCAGCAACGCCACCACGATGGTGCCCAAGGGCGAGGCAACCACCATGATCAACCACCAGCCGAACGCCATGCCGCAGCCGACCGGCGAGATGTCGCGCGCTGAAGTCAGCCAGACAGGGCGCAAGGTCAAGCCGCAGTTCGGCCAGAAGGGCGAGCGCCCGAACGTGGTGACCAACCCGACGGACAAGGCCGGCACCGGCACGCCGGATTAGTCGGCAAGGCCGCCCGTCAATGAAAAAGCCCGCAGCGCGAAAGCGTTGCGGGCTTTTTCTTCGACAGCGCCGTCACCGGCACGTCGCGGGCGGGGGTCAGCCCTTGGCGGGTGCCGGCGCACCGCGGTGGCCGTCATGACCGCGATGGCCATCGTGGCCACGGGGGCCGCCGAAGTGCGCGGTCTCGGCGTCGAAGGTCTTCTGCTGCTCGGGCGTCAGCGCGGCATAGAAGGTCTTCGTGGCGTCGGCACGCTTGGCAAACATCGCGCTGCGCTCGGCCTGGCGGGTCTGCATGCGTTCCAGGCGCTCCGGCGTGGTCAGCTTGGCGAACTCGGCGCGGTCCATGTGCGGGCGCGGACCGGCGGGCGGCTGCGTCGCGGTGGTGAAGGAGCTCCACGCGCCTTCCTGTGCCGAAGTGAGCTTGAGCTTTTCCTTCAGGGCGGCAAGACGCTTGGCGCGGTGCTCCTGCATGCGCTCCATGCGCTTGGCGGGGTCCATGCGCTTGTGCTGCGCCTTGGGCGCGGCGGCGCTGTCGGCCTGGGCCACCGCGGCGGCGGGTGCGGAGGGAGCAGCGGCCGGCGCTTGAGCAAAGGCGCCCGAAGAGGCGAGGGCGGCCGAACCCAGCAGGCTGGCCCAGACGATGCGTTGGCGAAGAGAAATCATGAGAGTTGCTTCCTTTCGAAGAAGCCCGCCACCGATGGGCAGCAGGTGAGACGAAGTGTGGAAGAGCTCTGTGTCGCGCCAGTTAGCCCTGCGTGAGCTTGCGTAAAGAATGATGAACCGCGACCGTGGGCACAACGCATGGCGTGACTTATTGCCTCGATTGGCCGGCCACAGTCGCTTCGGGGGTGAACAGGCTCAGCCCAGCTTGCCGTTCTGGAAATCGTGCACGGCTTGCTTGACCTGCTCCTGCGTGTTCATCACGAAGGGCCCGTATTGCACGATGGGTTCGTGCAGCGGCTTGCCGGCGATGAGCAGCGCGCGCGCCGGGCTGTGGTTGGTTGCGCCGGCGCGCAGCACCACGCCGTCGCTGCCCGCGTCGTTGGCCAGGATCGCCATGCGCCGCGTCGGGATTTCGCTGCCCGCGATCCACAGCGATTCGCGGAACACGTAGACCAGCGCGTTGTGATCGTCCGGCAGCGGCTGCGCGAACTCGGCGCCCGGCGGCAGCGTGATGTCGAGGTACAGGGGCTCGGTGTGCTCGCGCCGCACCGCACCCTCGATGCCGTGGCTTGCGCCAGCAATCACGCGCACGTGGGCGCCGCCGGTGGTGGTGAACTCGGGAATCTCTTCGCTCTGGACGTCGCGATACCAGGGCTCGCGCATCTTGTCTTTGGCAGGCAGGTTGAGCCACAGCTGAAAGCCCTCCATCAGGCCTTCTTCCTGCTCGGGCAGCTCGCTGTGCACGAGGCCGCGGCCGGCGGTCATCCACTGCACGCCGCCGTTCTCGAGCAGCCCTTCGTGGCCTTCGCTGTCGCGGTGGCGCATGCGGCCCGCAATCATGTACGTGACGGTCTCGAAGCCGCGGTGCGGATGGTTGGGAAAGCCACCGATGTAGTCGCCCGGGTTGTCGCTGCCGAAGGCATCGAGCATCAGGTACGGGTCTAGCCGCTTCTGCAGGGGCTGCTGCAGCACGCGGGTGAGTTTCACGCCGTCGCCGTCGCTGGTGGAAACACCGGCCACGATGTGGTCGATGCCGCGCGGCGTGGCGACGGGATCGGTGGGGTGGTTGGCGTGGTGGTTGGCATTCATCATGCGTCCATGGTGGCACTAACGCGCCCGCCGCGCCACCCGCCCCGTCAAGGCCACTGCTGGCGCTGCCAGTAGCTGTACTTCCAATGCGTCTCGAAGCCGGCCCGGCGGTAGAGCGATAGCGCCGGGTGGTTGTGTGCGTCGACCTGCAGGAAGACCCGCTCGAAGCCGCGCGCCGATGCGGCCTGCGCCAGCCCGGCGAGCACGCGCCCCGCCAGGCCGCGCCCGCGTTGCGCCTGGTCGGTGCGCATGCCGTGCACGCTGGCCCAGCCGTGGCCGAACGCCATTGCGCCGGCCGCCAGTGTGCGGCCGCCTTCGCGCACGCTGGCATAGAGCGTGCCCTTGGCCCGCGACAGCATCCGCACGCGATGGGCGCCGTCCACCGGATCGAAGCCCTCGCCGAGGAACAGCGCCGACCACGCGTCGTCGGGCGCGCGGTCGACATCGGCCAATGCGTCGCCCGGCGCGACCACCTGCCGCATGCGCTGCACCGACCCGATCTGCACGCAGGTCGGGCTGTCGCCGATGTAGTGCCGCCGCTCCAGCTCGGCGCGCAGCCCGTCGAAGCAGGGCGCGTCGGCCAGCCGCAGCGCGGGCACGACCTGGCGGCTGTCGTAGCGGTCTTCGATGCGGTCGAGCGTTGCGTGATCGACCGCGCTGCGGTGCAGCGGCACGGCCGATCTGGCGCGCTTCACGGTGCCGCCGGCAAAGGGCAGCAGCCAGCCGTCGAGCTCCTCGGTCAGGTCGGGCGACACGGCCGCGATGGTGGCGCGCTCGATGGCTTCGATGTCGGTGACGTTCAGTGTCATGGTGTTCATGGCGTGGCCTCCGGCGCCGTGAACTTCGCCGCGGCCACGCCCTTGAGCAGCGCTTCGCGCTGGTTCCGGCTGATCCCGCGGATGCCCTCGGCAACCCACTTGATGCGGTCGGCGTCGATGTGGCCGTCGCGCCGCCATTGCTCGAGCACGGCCTGCGGCTTGTGCAGCATGGCGGCGAGCCACACGGCCTGCGCCGGTTCGAGCGTGCGTGCGTTGCGCTTGAAGTAGCGGCGCGCCGCGGCCTCGGCGCCGCAGATGTTGCCGCCCCAGGGCGCGTTGTCCAGGTACAGCTGCAGGATGCGGGCCTTGCCCAGCGTCTGCTCCATCTCGACCGCGTAGAGCAGCTCGCGCAGCTTGCGCTCGGCCGTGCGGTCGCTGCCCGTCACCAGCAGCTTGGCCAGTTGCTGCGTGAGCGTGCTGCCGCCGCGCCGGATCTGGCCGGGCTTCTGGTTGTTGTCGATCGACGCGAGGATCTCGGTCAGGTCGTAGCCGCTGTGGGTGAAGAAGCGCTGGTCTTCTGCGGCGATGACGGCGCGCGCCAGCCAGCTGTCGTTGGCGAGCTTGGCCGAGGGGCCGCAGCTGGTGCGCGCGTTGAGCATGGCTTCGGTGCCCAGCCCCTCGACGGTGAACTGGCTGATGACGGGTTGCACGGCGAAGGTGGCCTCGGGCAGCACGAGCTGGCCGCGCAGCGCCAGCGTGCCGCCGATGCGTGCGCGCTGCAGTTCGGGCAGGGTGGGCACCAGCACCGCGTACCAGCGCGCGATGGGTGCGTCCTGCACGCTGGCGTTCAGATGAATGTTCTTCGGCGCGAGCCTGCCGTCCCAGTTGCCTTGCAGCCGGGTGGTGTCTGTGCCTTGGGGCGTGGCCTCGAAGGTGCCGTTGAGCGTGTTACCGTCGCGCTTCACGGTGGCGACCAGGCGCTCGACCCGGATCGGCTGGGTGCCGAGCGCCGGCACCTCTGCACTGCAAGGCGCGCACTGCATCTCGAGCAGCTCGCCGGCCGGCTTCCAGGCGAAGCGCACGGTGCCGAAGCTGGTGTCGAGCGAGCGCCCGTCGAGGTAGGGCGCGAACCACGACGAGGTGGCCACGCGCACTGCGGTCGGAATGCCGATCTCGAAATTCAGCGGGCCCGTCTTCACCGTGGTGCTCCACTCACCCGCAGCCGGCGCGAGCGCCAGCTTGACTATCAAAAAGATAGCTACACACGCCGTAATGACCAAGGCCAGCAGGCCATAGAGCACGAATCGCAGGATCTTCTTCAAGGCACGTTCTCGGATCGTCAGATCGGTTTTGCCACCGTGACAGCTTGCCACGGCCCATGGGATTGGCCGCTGGCCGCTGCCCAGTACCAGCTTGAAGTGTCTGTGAAAGCAGTGCCCCGGGCATCGACGATGCGCTCGCAAACGCGGATTTTTTGCGCGCCGTGCCGTTGCGCAACAAAACAGCGCCACATGCGCTCCTGTGCATCGCGTTCCAGGCGCGCCTGTTCGATGCGGTAGCCCAACGCGCGATAGCAATCGGTCGCCGGGTGCAGCATGCGCGTGGGCTGCGCCACCTCGCGCATCACCAGGGTCTGCGTGCCGTCGGTCATGCGGCCGATGGCGCCGGGGAAGCGATCGGCAAAGCGCTGCTCCACGTCGCTCAGGGCTAGCGGGCGCAACGGAACGCCATCCCACTCGCTAGGCCATTCGTGCGACATCACGGCAGCAACCGGTTCGGCTGGTGCGCGCATGGCCGCGGTTGCAGACCACAGCACGCACAGCACCATCGCCAGCGCAAAAGCTGTCTTGTGGCCGATGCGGTTGATGAAATGGTTTGCAAACCAACGTTCAAAGAACGGTGTCGACATGGCGGCTTCCTTGGGTGGTGATCAGGCCTGGAATGGGATGTTCGGCAGCTTGGGGTTCGGACTGCGCCGGCACCATGAGGCGGGCGATGGCGCCGCACACCACGGCCAGCACCAGCAGGCCCAGCGCGTTGTGTGCCCACGGCGCAAGCGGATGGCCGGCGCCTTCGAAGGCGATCAGCACGCTGTTGCGCACGATGTTCCCGGCCAGCACGAAGAGGCCGACCATCGGCAGGCGGCGCATGAAGGCGCGGTCGCTGCGGCGCGCCCACAGTGCGACGGCGCAGGCCGTGAAGTAGCCGAGCCACACCATCTGCACACCCGAGCAGGGCGCATCGACGATCACAAGGCGGCCATCGATCATCAGGCTCGTGCCCTCGCGCGCCACGTCGAAGCCCGGCGCCAGCAGCCAGCGGCTGACTTCGGCCGTCAGCACGCGCAGCGGATAGCCGGCATAGAACTGCAGCGACGACAGCAGCGGCAGCGCGAGCACAGCAAGGCCAGCCACCGGAAACGCCGCTACACGGCGCGGCAGAAAAGCCAGCAGCCCGCAAGCCAGCGCCAGCACGGCCACCAGCCCGGCCGCAAGCGGCGGCAGCGCGGGCATGAAGCCGAGCCCCGTGCGCAGCAGCGTCGCGAGCACGGTGCCAGCGCCGGCCAGCGCGAGCCAGCCCAGCCGCGGCGAGGCGCGCAGTTCATGCCGGCGGCTCCAGGTCAGCGCTGCGAGGGCGAGCAGCGCCAGCAGCCCCATCGGATCGTCGGAGCCGTCGCGCATGCGCTGCACCATCCAGACCCAGGTCGGCATCAGCGCGATGAATTGCAGCCCCAGCCAGCCGGCGGCCGGCGTGCGGTCGATGTGGATGCCCCAGTCCACGATGCGCGGGTGGCGGTGGGCGAGCGTTGCCAAAGACATTTTTCTTCTCTCTCTTTTGCTTTTGTTCAGGCAGTGAAACGACGCGCGTCATTGCGGCGTGCGCGGCGGCGCAGCATCGCGAGCATCGACAGCACGACGGCGATGGCGCCCAGCGATTCGGGTTCGGGCGTGCTCGGCACTTCGGCGCCCAGCGCGAGATTGCTCACGCCCTGCGGCATCGGCAGCGGCTGGTTCACGCCCACGCTGTCTTGCGGCGCCACGTTGCGCACCACCTTGTCGACGGCGATGAAGCTCGTGTACTGCGTGAGCAGGCTGTACTTCAGGCCGAGCTCGGTGATGCGTTCCTTGAAGGCCGTGCCGCCTTCGAGCGTTTCCTGGTCGCTCAGGCTCTGGATGCGGTGGCGGGCCCACAGCGTGCGCAGCGCGGCGGTGTCCTGGCGGGTGCGGTCGTCGATGCGAACTTCCTGGCGGTACGGGCCGCTGGCGCTCTGGCCTTCGATGATCACGCGGCCCTTGGCTTCGCCACGCCATTTGCCGAACACGATCACCGGGCGTTCGCCGAGCACGTCGGGCAGGGCTTGAGGTTCCACGTCGTACACATCGAGCCCGCCGAAAGTGGCCTTCACGCTGGTGAGCACCGGCGACTCGACCATGCGGCGAAACCGCGCGGCCTGCTCGGGCGCCTGCACCGGGTCGGTGATGATGAAGGGCTCGCCCACGCCGGCGCGTGCAATGCCTTCCATCAGGCTGCGGTTGACCGACGAACCGATCCCGAAAGCGAACACATTGGCCTTCGAGAGGTTGTTGCGCACCAGCTCGAAGGCTTCGCGCTCGACCGTCACGTAGCCGTCGGTCACCACCACGATGCTTCGCGATACGTTTTCTTCCTTGGGCTCGGCGTACGCGCGCTTGAGCGCAGGAATGAGTTCGGTGCTGCCGCTGCCGCTGTAGTTCTGGATGGTGGCGAGCGCCTGTTCGATGTTGGCGCGCGTGGCCGGCACCGACTTGGGCGAGAGCATCTTGTTGCTGCCGGAGAACAGCAGCACGTTGAAGGTGTCGCTGGGGCGCAGCCCGCCGATCAGGCGTTCGAGCACCGTCTTCGCGGTGTCGAGCGGAAAGCCGTGCATCGAGCCCGAGATGTCCACCACGAAGATGTAGTCGCGCGGCGAGATGGCGCTGGCGGCCACGGCCTTGGGCGGCTCGACCATCGCGAGGAAGAAGTTCTCCGCGTTCTCGCCTTGGCCCTTGTAGAGCATCAGGCCCGATTCGATTTTCTCGCCCGCCAGGCGGTAGTCGAGTACGAAGTCGCGGTTGTCGGCGGGGCGGCCGTCGGCCTTGAGCGCGATGTCGGCGTGCTGGTCTTCGTCGCTCTTCTTCACGTCGATGGTGTGCGTGGCCGAGCGGATTTCCTTGATGCCCATCGGCGTGTCGATGCTGGCCTTGAGCTTGAAGTTGGTGGCCGGCGCCACGCCAGCAGGCAGCGTGGGCTGCGCGACCCACTTGGCCTGCGCGTTCTCCGACTGCGGCGAGTTGTAGCGCGGCCCGACCACAGTCGGGAACACGAACTGGTAGTTGCCCGACTGCGGCACCAGCAGTTCGGTATAGCGCAGCTCCACCTTCACGTCGTCACCGGGCAGGATGTTGGCGACGTTCATCTGGAACACATTGGGCAGGTGCTGCTCGAGCAGCGCGGCGGTCTTGCCTTCCTTCTTGGCGGTGTCGTATTCGATCTGCGCCTGCTGCTTCTCGCGGATCTGCGCGGTGATGAGCCGGTCGGCCAGACGCACGTTGAGGCCGCTCACGGCAGCCTTGGTCGAGCCGGGGAAAACGTATTTCGCTTCAATGGCGCGCTGGCCTTCGTTGCGGTAGGTCTGCGTGACCGTCACGTCGGCGATCACGCCCGAGATCTTCACCGAGACCTCGGTGCCCTTCAACGGCAGGCGGTCGACCGAGGGGTCGTCGCTCTTCACGAAGAAATACGGGCTTTCTGTCTTCAGGCGCGGGCCGGCGGGCGCTTCCTGCGCATGCGCCGGGCGCACGCCCATAGCGATGAAGCCCGCGGTCGCCAGGCTCACGGTGGCGAGCCAGAGCCAGCGGCCGGGACGTGGGGTGGTGATGTGGGCATCCATGGCGGGGGTCCTTGTCCGTGCGAACTTGCACAGCCGCAACTGTCGGCACCACGCGAGAAGGCAGTTGGAAGGCTTCTTGAAGTCGAAAACACCCGAGCGCGGCTCTGTGAAGTCTGTGTGAAGCGAAGCGGCGCGCACGCTTCACACGGCCTTCGGATCGCGCGGCGAGCATCGCGGCTTCGCTACAGACGAGGAGAGAAAAAATGCTTCAGTTGTTGAAGGCCCTTCAGAGCTCGGTGCTGGCCAAGGTCGCCGGCCTGTTCTTCCTGCTGTTGCTCCTGTGCATTCCGCTGGGGGAGATCGACTCGATCAACCGCGCCCGCGGCGAGAGCCAGCGCGAAGCAGCCGACGAGCTCGCCGCCACCTATGCGGGCCGCCAGACGATGGTCGGCCCGCTGCTGCTGGTGCCGTATGTGGAGCGCTGGATGGAGCCGCTGCGCGACGCACAGGGCAAAGTGATCGGCCAGGAGCCGCGCAGCAAGGAAATGGCCCACGTGGTGTTCCCTGACAAGCTGCACATCGAAGGCACGATGGCGCCGCAGGAGCGCTATCGCGGCATCTTCAAGATTCCGTTCTACACGCTCAACGCCGCGCTCACTGGCGGCTTCACGGTCTTCGACCCGAAGGCCGTTCCGCACAGCGAGTCCGATTCGAGCATCGAGTTCAAGGTGCCCTTCATCGCCTTCAACGTGAGCGACCTTCGCGGCCTCGATGGCTCGCCCGCGATGACGGTGGGCAGCGAGACACTGCGCTTCAAGCAACGCGTGCCGGGCCTGGCCGACGGTGCATGGTTTGCAGACGGCATCCACGCGCCACTCACCGGTGCAGCGCTCAGTGCATGGCAAGCCAGCACACCGATCGCGTTTGAAATGAAGCTCGGCCTGGTCGGGCAGGACACGCTCTCCATCGCGCCCATCGCCGAGGAAACGACCGCGCACCTGACCTCGCCCTGGGCGCACCCCAGTTTCGGCGGCCGCTTTCTCGCGGCCGAGCGCAGCGTGACGCCGCAGGGCTTCGACGCGCACTGGCGTGTGTCGTCGCTCGTGACTTCGGCGCGCGAGCAGGTACGCGCGGGTCTCTCGGGTCGCGGCAACGCCGCTGAAGCCGCCACCACTCAGGCACGCCAGAACATAGGTCCGCTGCAGACCTTCGACGTGTCTCTCGCGCAACCCATCAACGTGTATTCGATGAGCACGCGCGCCGGCAAGTACGGTGCGCTGTTCATCGGGCTCGTGCTGATGGCCGCCTTCATGTTCGAGCTGTTCCGCAAGCTGCGCCTGCATCCGATCCAGTACGGCCTGGTCGGCCTGTCGATCGCGCTGTTCTTCCTGCTGCTGCTCGCGCTGTCGGAGAAGTTCGCGTTCTGGATGGCATATGCGGGTGCCGCCACGGCGAGCGTCGCGCTGCTGGCCGTGTACTTCAGCGCGGTGCTGGGAGGCTGGCGGCGCGGCCTGTCCTTCGGCGCCTTCGTGGCGCTGCTCTATGGCGCGCTCTACGGCCTGCTGGCTTCCGAAAGCAACGCGCTGCTGCTCGGTGCGCTGCTGATCTTCGGCATGCTGGCCACGCTGATGCTCGTCACGCGCAAGGTCGACTGGTATGCGCTCTCGCGGCGCGTGGAACCGGCACCGGAAGCGCAGGCGGCATGAGACTGCTGCGGGTCATCGCGAGTGCATCGGGCTGGCTGGCCCTGGCCACACTGTGGTTCTGGGCCTGGCACCTGAAGGACCCGCACCTGCGCTTCATGCGCGCGTGGGAACTGCCTCTGCTGTTGGCGATGCTGGTGGCCGGCATCGCAATCGCCTGGCGGTTTGCACGGGGCAACTTGCGCCCGGTCGCTCTGGGCCTGGCATTCGCGGCCTTGCTGACTGCCCTGTGCAACGAGGCGGCCTCGCACCAGCACCGGGCCGAAGTGAATGAATCGGAGGGCCCGCTCGCACAGGCGCTGGGCGCGCATTTCATCGTCGGGTACGACGATGCGAAAAACCTGCGAGAGCTGGCCAGGAAGGGGCTGATCGGCGGAATCTTCGTAACCGGCCGCAATGTAAAGGGCCGCACGGCCGCTGAACTGCGCACTGAAATCGAGGGCCTGCAGGCATTGCGCCGCGAAGCCGACCTGCAACCGCTGATCGTCGCAACCGACCAGGAAGGCGGCGCGGTTTCGCGTCTCTCGCCACTGGTCGAACGCCAGCCTGCACTCGCCTCGCTGCTCGACGCCGATGTGCCCGACAACGAGCTCACACAACGCGCCCATGCCTACGGCGCGCAACAGGGCAAGGCGCTCGCGGCTCTTGGCATCACGCTCAATTTCAGCCCGGTGGTCGACCTGCGCCCCGGCCGCGCACCGGGCCGCTGGGACTTCCACACCCGCATCGACGAACGCGCGATCTCGGCCGACCCCGCCATCACTGCGCAGGTGGCGCTCGCTTACGAGCTGGGCCTTGAATCCACAGGCGTTCGCGGCACGCTCAAGCACTTTCCCGGCCTGGGCGGCGTGGCCGAGGACACCCATCATTTCGCCGCCGAACTGCGCACGCCTGTCGCCCAACTCGCCGCGCACGACTGGAAGCCGTTTCAAGACGTGTCGAAACATTCGGATGCCGCGATCATGCTCGGCCATGTCATCCTTGTAGAGTTCGACGCCGAATATCCGGTCTCTTTCTCGCGCAAAATCGTGCAGCGGGTGATTCGAGGCGAATGGGTCTACCAGGGCCTGCTCGTCACCGACGATCTCACGATGGGCGCAGCCTACAACCGCGGTCTTTGCGATGCCACCGTTCGCGCCCTCAGCGCAGGCGTGGATCTGTTGCTGATCGCCTTCGACCACGACAAGTATTTCGATGCCATGCATTGCGCGCTGCAGGCTGCGCGGCAAGGCACGCTCGACCTCCCGATGCAGGAACGCAGCAGCGCGCGGCGGCTCCAATCCTTTCGCTAGCCAGTAAGCAGCCAACTCTTATGTTCAAACGCTCAAGCTCCAAACCTTCCGACGACGGCAATGCGGCGTCCAACGAACCCCGCGCGCCATGGAAGCGCATTGCCGGCTGGGGCGCCATCGCGGTCGGCTCCGGCGCGCTCGTGGTGCTGGTTGCCGCCATCGTCGCTGCGGTCGCCATCTATCCAAAGCTGCCCGATGTGTCGGAGCTCTCCGACTACCGGCCCAAGCTGCCGCTGCGCGTGTACTCGACCGAAGGCCAGCTGATCGGCGAGTTCGGTGAAGAGCGCCGCAACCTCACGCCCTTCGCCAACATTCCGAAGGTCATGAAAGACGCGGTACTGGCTGTGGAAGACGCGCGCTTCTACGACCACGGCGGTGTGGACTACAAGGGCTTCCTGCGCGCAGCGGTGGCCAGCCTGAAGGGCGGCCGCAAGCAGGGCGCGTCGACCATCACGATGCAGGTGGCGCGCAACGTGTACCTGAGCTCGGAGCGGACGATGAGCCGCAAGACCTACGAGATCCTGCTGGCACTGCGGCTCGAACGGCAGCTCACCAAAGACCAGATTCTCGAGATCTACCTGAACCAGATCTACCTCGGCAATCGCGCCTACGGCTTTGCGGCCGCCGCCGAAACCTATTTCGGCAAGCCGCTGCAGAACGTCACCATCGCCGAAGCCGCAATGCTGGCCGGCCTGCCGAAGGCGCCCGGCGCCAACAACCCCGTGGCCAACCCGCGCCGCGCGCGGGCGCGCCAGCTCTACGTGATCGACCGCATGCAGGAAACCGGCTTCATCACCGCCGACCAGGCTGCAGAAGCCAAGAAGGAAGAACTGCACCTGCGCGACGCCGCCGATCCGAACCGCCTGCATGCCGAGTACGTGGCCGAGACGGTGCGCCAGATGATGTACGCGCAGTACGGCGACAGCATCTACACCAGCGGCATGAAGGTCTATACCTCGCTCGTGGCGGCCGACCAGGCAGCTGCCTACAGGTCGCTGCGCAAGGGCATCATGGACTACGAGCGCCGCCAGCCCTACCGCGGCCCCGAGAGGTTCGTCGACCTGCCGACCGAGCAGAAGGAAATCGATGAAGCCGTGGACGATGCACTGGCCGAACACCCCGACAACGGCGATGTGGTCGCGGCCGTGGTGCTCGACGCGAACGCGAAGGAAATCAGCGCCGTGCGCGCGAACGGCGAAACCATCCAGATCACGGGCGATGGCCTGAAACCCGCGCAGTCGGGCCTCGCGGCGAAGGCGCCGCCGAACATCAAGATCCGCCGCGGCGCAGTCATCCGCGTGGCGAAGACGCCGAAGAACACCTGGGAGATCACGCAGTTGCCCGAGGTCGAAGGCGCCTTCATCGGCATGGATCCGCGCAGCGGTGCCATCAAGGCGCTGGTCGGCGGTTTCGATTTCGGCAAGAACAAGTTCAATCACGTGACGCAGGCCTGGCGCCAGCCGGGTTCGAGCTTCAAGCCCTTCATCTATTCGGCCGCGCTTGAAAAAGGCTTCACGCCCGCAACCGTGGTGAACGACGCGCCGCTGTACTTCGATGCCAGCGCCAACGGCGGCCAGCCTTGGGAGCCGAAGAACTTCGAAGGCACCTACGAAGGCCCCATGCCGCTGCGCACCGCGCTGATGAAGTCGAAGAACCTCGTCACGTTGCGCGTGCTGGAGTCGATCGGCGCGCCCTATGCGCAAGACTGGATCACCAAGTTCGGCTTCGACAAGGACAAGCATCCTGCCAACCTGCCGATGGGCCTGGGCGCCGGCTCGGTCACGCCGATGCAGATGGCGGTGGGCTATTCGGTGTTCGCCAATGGCGGCTACCGCGTCAATCCGTACCTGGTCACGCGTGTCACCGACATGAGGGACAAGGTCATCATGGAAACCGAGCCGCCTGTGCTCGACGAAGCGCGCCGCGCCATTCCGCAGCGCAACGCCTTCATCATGGATTCGCTGCTGCAGAGCGTGGTGAAGAACGGCACCGGCTTCAAGGCGCACCAGGCCCTGAAGCGCGACGACCTCTACGGCAAGACCGGCACCACCAACGACTCATTCGACACCTGGTTCGCGGGCTTCCAGCCGACCATGGTCGGCATCGCGTGGATCGGCTACGACACACCGCGCCAGCTCGGCGTGCGCGGTGAAACCGGCGGCAGCCTGAGCCTGCCGATCTGGATCGGCTACATGCAGACCGCGCTGCAGGGCGTGCCGGTGACGCAGCCCGCGGAACCGCCTGGCGTGGTGAACGTCGACGGCGAGTGGTACTTCGACGACTTCACGCCGGGCCACAACGTAGCGAGCCTGGGCCTGGAAAGCGAAGCGCCGCCACCGCCGGCCGAAGAACTCACGGGTGCGCCCATCGGAGCGCCGCCAGTACCGGAAGAACGCAACAGGATCCTCGATTTCTTCCGGTAAGTCGCAAAGCTGAAAAGAGAAGGCGGGTCGCGGTGCCTACACTCGGTGCTGCTTCCCGCCTTCTCTTTTTCTTCTCCACGCATCCATGGAAATTCTTACTCTGGTGGCACTCTTTGCCGCCGGCTTCTACATCCTCAAGTCCAGGGAACAGCGCATGCGCATCGCGCTGCTGGCCAGCCACCTCGGCCGCTACCAGATTGAAAGGCTGATGGAGAGCCTCACCTCCGGCTACATGCGCTGCCTCGGCGAAGACGACGCCGAGCGCCGCCAGCAGATCTGGCACCTGCTCGACGCCACCGAGGAAAAGCTCTCCGCCCAGTTCGACAGCTTCGCCGCAGAGTTCTCGCGCATGCCCGAACCCGCCACGCGCGTGAGCAAGCTGCCGGTGGCCATTCCGCTGTTCACACAATTCTTTCCGGGTTCGACCTTCGATGTGCGCCAGGCCCTGCTCATCCACGCACGCGGCGTTGCCGGCGTGATGCGCAACGAAGCCGGACGCACGCCTAAATCGAAAGCCTTCACCATGTCGGCCGAGCTGTTCCTGATGCAGCACACCTGCCACTGGTATTGCCGCTCGAAGACGGTGGCGTCGGCTCGCATGATCGGGCAGCACCAGACGCAGTACCTGCAGGCGCTCGGGGCTGTGAGTCCGGAAACTCGCAGCGCCTATTGCGCGCTGATCGGCCGCCCTCAGTGATGTGACAACAACGGCAGCGTGAGCGTCGCCACGGCGCCACCGCGCGACGCGTTGCCCAGATCGATCCGGCCGCGGTGCAATGCCGCGATCTCCTTCACGAACGCCAGCCCCAGCCCCGTGCTCTTCTTCTGGCTGTGCGGCCTGGCGAGCGAATAGAACTTCTCGAAGACTTTTTCCTGCGCGTATTCCGGAATGCCCGGACCGTGGTCGCGCACGCTCACGCGGGCCAGCTTCGAGGTCGTTTCCAGCGTGAGCAGCACTTCGCTGTCGCGCGGTGAGAAATCGATGGCGTTGTCGAGCAGGTTGCTGATGGCGCGGCGCAGCAGGAACGGGTCGCCTTCGGTGCGGGCATCGTCTCGGATGTTCACGAGCAGTTTGATGTTGCGCTTGGCTGCCGCGGGTTGTGCGCTGGCGGCGATGTCCTCGATCAGCGAAGCCAGCGCCACCGGTTCTGTGCGGTCCAGCGTGCGCCGCGTCTCGAGCGCGGTGAGCTCCATCATGCGGTCGACGATTTCCTGGATGCGTTGCGTCTCGCGTTCGATGTTCTTCAGGAATCGTTCGCGCTCGGCATGCGGCATCGACGGCTCCTGCAGCAGCTCGGCCGCGCCGCGGATGGCCGAGAGCGGGCTTTTCACTTCGTGCGTGAAGGTCTGCACGTAGTCGGCCACGTAGTTGCGGCCGGTGAGGGCATCGCGCATTTCGCTGAAACCGGTGCGTACGCCGTCGACTGCGCGCCGCGCCATGCGCACGAGGCTCAGGCTGCGCTGCGCGCGCACCCAGGCCCAGTAGTCGCGGATCAGGCCGAA
This sequence comes from Variovorax sp. YR634, assembly GCF_900106655.1. NCBI lineage: Bacteria > Pseudomonadati > Pseudomonadota > Betaproteobacteria > Burkholderiales > Comamonadaceae > Variovorax > Variovorax sp. YR634. Next base: position 153,528 of record NZ_FNOL01000012.1, on the reverse strand, counting down.
GGGCCGCACTAGCCAGATCGAGACGATGAGCGTGAGCAGCAGCAGCGCGAGTGCCGAGCCGACGCCCACCCAGATGGTGCGCACGCGGGCGTCTTCCACGAACTGGCCGAAGCTCTGCACCGGCTTGCCCACGCTGACCATGCCGACGATCTCGTTGTTCCAGCGGATCGGTGCGCCCACGTACATGACCGAAGTGCGCGGGTCGCCGTCGACATCGCGCGAGGTGCGCGCGCCGTAAAGACCGGCGAGCGTGCGGCTCACGTCGGCCCATTGCGAATAGTCGGCACCGAGATGCCTGCCGAGCGAATCGAACATCACACGGCCGTTGCGGTCGGTGACGTACACGCGCAGTTCGACACGGCTTTTGTGCAGGTTGTAGATCTGGGCGGAGAACTCGCGCGCGTAGACCGTTCGGAACAGAGGCTCGAGCCGCGCCGTGTTGATGGCACCGGCGATCACGTCCTGCTCGACCAGGCTCGCCACCAACTGCGAGGTTTCGACCAACGATTCCTCGGCCGATTCACGGTAGCGTGGGTCGATGTCGGAAACGACGCGGTACAGCAGGAAGGCGATGCCCGCCGTGTAGATCAGCAGGATGCCGATGAAGATCCGCGTGCGCCGGGTCACGACGCCTTGGCGGGCAGTTCTTCGTTCAGTGCGTAGCCGGTGCCGCGCAGCGTGCGGATCGGCTCCACTTCCGGCGCGATTGCCTTGAGCTTGGCGCGCAGGGTCTTGATGTGCGCGTCTACCGTCCGGTCGAAGCTGTCGCTGGAATCGTCCCAGACAAGTTCGAGCAGTTCGTCGCGCGTGAAGACGCGGCCGGGCCGTTGCACCAGCAGTCTGAGCAACCCGTATTCGTAACGGGAGAGTTCCAGCAGGCGTCCGTAATAACGAATCTGCATGCGCTCGTTGTCGAGCGAAAAGGGCAGTGCGGGTGCCTGTGAGCTCGCTGGAGGCGTCTGGGCCTGGATTTGATGGGGTATCCCATGGTTTGGAGCCGCGCCCGCTGTGGAGGCTCCTGCGCCGTTTCTGGCGCTGCGCCGCAGGATGGTCCGCACGCGGGCGACGAGTTCGCGCGGCGAAAACGGCTTGGCGATGTAGTCGTCCGCGCCCAGTTCGAGGCCCACCACGCGGTCTATTTCGTCGCTGCGGGCCGTCAGGAACACCATGGGCACCTCCGGGCCGCCCATGGACTGGTTGAGCGCCTGGAGGCGCTTGAAGAGCTCGAAACCATTGAGATCGGGCAATCCGATGTCCAGGATGGCCAGCGCCGGGGGTTCCTGCGCGAACTGGGCGATGGCTTCTTCGGCCGTGGCGCACCAGACCGGAATGAACCCGTCGCTCTTGAGGACGTACTGCAGCGTGTCGGCGATGCCTGATTCGTCTTCGGCAATCAGGATCCGGGGTTTGAAGCTCATCCACGAATGTTACCGAGGGGAGTGGACCGGGAGGACTGGTTTTGTTCAAAGGCGCCATCGACTGGCGCGGCCGTTCGCGGCTTTTTTTTCGCGCGCAGCTTTCCCTTTCCCTGTCTTCTTATTCTTCTTATTCAAATTAGTAGTAGTAGATAAGGGTTGCCCTCTTCTGTGGACATGCCGTTTTTTTCGTTATGTGACAAGCACTTGTCATGGCTCTGTCACTGTGCGCAGCTGCGCTTCCGGTTTGTACCCGCCACATGAACAACATTGGGTAACCGATCCGGCCTGTGGATAAGCCATGGCTTGTTCAAAAACTGTCCCCAGAGTTGTGCTTTGACTCCTTCCGGAAAATCTGCGAAAGGCGGTTTTTCCCCGGAGAAATTCATTGCTGAAAATTTGGGCGATCTGTAGATTTCCCTTTTAAATCAAAGACTTGCAACTCCGCTACACAGAAGTACCAACGTTATCCACAGAGTTACTCAAGGTTTGTGGGGAGAAGCTCGCCGGAACCTTCCGGCCCCTTCGACGACCGAACCTGATCCTTCATATTGCGAAATGTTGAACATGACACCTTCAGAAACAAAGTCGATAGTTACCCTGAGCCTGCTGGCTGCCTTTGTCGATGGTGAGAAGCACGAGCGTGAACGGGCCGAGATCAAGCGGATTGCCGAGGGCCTGTCGCAGGCCGATGGCCTGAACCTGCCGACGCTGTACCAGGACGTGCTGATGAAGCGCGTGTCGCTGGCCTCGGTGGCCGGAGAGCTGAAAAGCAGCGAAGCCAGGCAACTCGCCTACGAGATGGCGGTGTGCGTGTGCGACGCGGACGGCACGCAGTCGGAGGCGGAGCGCATGTTCCTGGCCGATGTGCGCACGTCGCTGGGGCTGGATGCTTCGGCGGCCGCGTTTTCGCAGCAGGCCGAAGACATTGCGGCGGTGCCTGTTGCTGCCGCTGCCGGCACCGCGGTCGCGGCGCCATCGACGCCGAATACGCCCGACGCCGCCGAGCTCGACAAGTCGATCCTCAACGCCGCCATCCTCAACGGCGCGCTGGAGCTGCTGCCCGAGACGCTCTCGACCATGGCGATCATTCCGCTGCAGATGAAGCTGGTCTACCGCATCGGCCAGTCGTACGGCTATCAGCTCGACAGCGGCCACATCAAGGATTTCCTGGCCACGGTCGGCGTGGGCCTGACTTCGCAGTACCTGGAGCAGGCCGGGCGCAAGCTGCTCGGCGGCCTCCTTGGCAAGGTTGGCGGTGGATTGCTTCGCGGGCTGGGCAACCAGGCCGTGAGCTCGGGGATGAGCTTCGCTTCGACCTACGCACTGGGCCATGTGGCCAAGCGCTATTACGCCGGCGGCCGCACGCTCTCGACGCAGATGCTGAAGGACGCGTTCTCGGGCGTGGTGAAGGAAGGGCAGAGCCTGCAGACGCAGTACCTGCCGGCCATCCAGGAAAAGGCCCGCACGCTGGATGCGGGCAAGGTGCTGTCGCTGGTGCGGGGCGCCTGATCTAGACCTTGCTCAGGTCGTCGAGGATCGGGCAGTCCGGCCTTGCGTCGCCGTGGCAGCAATGAACCAGGTGGGCCAGCGTGTTGCGCATGGATTGCATGTCGGCAATGCGCTGCTCCAGTTCACCAAGATGCTTTTCGGCGATGCGCTTCACGCTCGAGCTTGCGCGCCGACGGTTGTTCCACAGCCCGACCAGCTCCGCGATTTCTTCCATCGAGAAACCCAGGTCGCGCGAGCGCTTGATGAAGCGCAGCGTGTGGATGTCAGCTTCTCCATACTGGCGGTAGCCGCTTTCGGTGCGCGCCACCGCCGGCAGCAGGCCCAGCCCTTCGTAGTGGCGGACCATACGGGCCGACACGCCGGAGCGCTGCGCCGCTTCGCCGATGGCGACGTGGCCCGTCGTCATTGAACCGCGTAGCCCGCGTTCTCGATCGCGGCCACGATGTCCTTGCGCGGCTGTTCGCTCAGTACGTCGACATGACCCGTTTCCAGATCGACCGTGACCTGCGCTTCGGGGTCCACCGTTTGCACCGCGTTCTGCACCGCGCTCACGCAGTGGCCGCAACTCATGCCCGTGACCTGGAATTTCTGGCTCATCGTAGTAGCTCCTTGAAAGTGATTGACTGAGGGCGCAAGTTTGAACCCTCTCACGATGTCAATGTCCAGCGCAGGGGCACTGAATTTCTCCTCTTGACCTTGCCATGGTGTGAGGCTTTAGCCTTGGCGCATGGAAAAAGTTCTGCAGCAGCAAATCCCCGGCACCACCACGCTCGACCTCTCGGTCGGCGGCATGACTTGCGCCTCGTGCGTGATGCGTGTCGAGCGTGCTCTGAAAAACGTGCCGGGCGTGCAAGACGTGAGCGTGAATCTCGCGACCGAATCGGCCCGCGTGGTGACAGGCGGCAACGAAGACATGGACGTCCTGCTGCGCCGAGCCGTACGGGCCGCAGGCTACGAGCCGCGCGCGGCGAGCACAGCGGCCGAAGAAGCCGCGCTGTCGCCATGGCACGGCTTCGGCCCGGTCGCCGTCGGCCTGGTGCTTTCGATTCCCTTGCTGGCACCGATGCTTGGCGATCCTTTCGGGCAAGACTGGATGCTGCCGCCATGGTTGCAGCTGCTGCTCGCAACGCCGGTGCAGTTCTGGCTGGGAGCGCGCTTCTATCGCGCGGGCTGGCATGCGGCAAAAGCGCGCACCGGCAATATGGATCTGCTGGTGGCGCTCGGCACCAGCGCGGCCTTTGGCTTGTCGCTCTGGCTCTGGTGGCGCGCGGCCACCGGCGAGCATGCGGGCCACGGTGCGATGCCGCACCTGTACTTCGAGGCTTCGGCGGTGGTGATCACGCTGGTGCTGCTCGGCAAGTGGCTGGAGGCGCGTGCCAAACGCCAGGCCACGTCGGCGATCCGTGCGTTGCAGCAGTTGCGGCCCGAAGTGGCTCACCTGGTCGGCGCGCGCGGCAAGGAAAGCGATGTGCCGCTGGCCGAGGTGATGGTGGGCGACCGCCTCGCGGTGCGGCCCGGCGAACGCGTGCCTGCCGACGCACGCGTGATCGAAGGGCAATCCGAAGTCGATGAATCGATGCTCACCGGCGAGCCGCTGCCGGTGGCCAAAGGGCCGGGCGATGCATTGACAGGCGGCGCGGTGAACGGCGACGGCCGCATGGTCATCGAAGTGAGCGCGATCGGCGCCGAGAGCGTGCTCGCGCGGATCATCCGGCTCGTCGAAGACGCGCAGGCGGCGAAGGCGCCGATCCAGCGGCTGGTGGACAAGGTTGCGGCCGTGTTCGTGCCGGTGGTGCTGGTGATTGCGCTCTTCACGCTGGCGGGCTGGCTGATTGCGGGTGCGGGCATCGAGACTGCGTTGATCCATGCCGTGGCGGTGCTCGTCATTGCCTGCCCGTGTGCGCTGGGCCTTGCAACGCCCGTCGCGGTGATGGCGGGTACGGGCGTGGCGGCGCGTCACGGCATCCTGATCAAGGATGCGCGTGCGCTAGAAGTCGCGCACCGCGTCGACACCGTTGCATTCGACAAGACCGGCACGCTGACGATCGGCCGGCCGGTGCTCACTGCGCTGGTACCCGTGGCAGGCACCGATGCCAGTGAAGATCAATTGCTGGCGACGGCCGCCAGCCTGCAGAGCGGCAGCGAGCATCCGCTGGCCAAGGCGGTGCTGGCCGCTGCGGCGCAGCGCAACGTGCAGGTGCCTGCGCTGGGTGTGATGCAGGCGTGGCCGGGTCGCGGTGTGCGTGGTGAAGTCGACGGCGTGCACTGGGCCATCGCCAGCCTGCGTTGGTGCCGTGAACTCGACGCGATGCCCGATGCTGCGGAAGTCGATCGTCTGCAGTCTCAAGGCGCCACGGTGTCCGCGCTGTTGCGCTTCGATGAAGCCGGTGCCGCGCACGTGCAGGCATTGTTCGCCTTCGCCGACGAGCCCAAGCCGCAAGCTGCAGAAGCCATCCGCACGCTGCGTGCACGCGGCCTGCGCGTGGTGATGATTTCGGGCGACAACCTGCGTGCGGCTCAAGCCATGGCGGCGCGGCTGGGCATCGCGGCCGAAGACGTACGCGCCGATGTGCTGCCGGCCGACAAGGCGGCGCAGGTTTCAGCATTGAGGAAGAACGGGCACGTCGTGGCGATGGTCGGCGACGGCGCGAACGATGCGCCCGCGCTGGCCGCGGCCGACGTGGGCATCGCGATGGCGCCTTCGGGTGGCGGCACCGACGTGGCGATGGAAGCGGCCGGCATCACGCTGATGCGTGGCGATCTCGCGCTGGTGGCACAGGCCTTCGAGCTCTCTGCACGCACGGTCGCGAAGATCCGGCAGAACCTGTTCTGGGCCTTTGCCTACAACGTGGCCGGTATTCCGCTCGCCGCCTTCGGCTTGCTGAGCCCGGTGGTGGCCGGTGCAGCCATGGCGCTGTCGAGCGTGAGTGTGATGGCCAACGCGCTGCTGCTGCGGCGCTGGAAGCCCTGACGATGCCTTTTCAGTCGAACAGCAGCGCCATCACGTACTCGTCGACGTAGTTATCTTCGCCGGCCCGCTTGTAGTACTTGCGCAGCGTACCTTCGCGCTCGAAGCCCAGCTTCTCGTAGAAGCGCAGCGCGGGCGCGTTGTCGCTTTCGGCGAAGAGCTCGATGCGCTTGACGCCGGCAGTCTTCAGTGCGTCGATGGCCTCGCCAACCATGGCGAGCGCAACGCCCTGGCCATGGAATGCGGGATCGACAGCGAGCGTACCGAGGCCGGCTACATGCTGAATGCGACCCGGATAGCGCGTGGCGCGGTAGAAGCCCGCGATGCGTCCTTCGCGTTCGTAGACGTAGAAGCACCGGGTGTCGAGCAGTGCCTGGTAGATGGCGCGAAAGTCTTCGATCGGCATCGGGTCGTAGCCGAGGAAGCGCACGACCTTCTCGTGCATGTAGAGGGCAAAAACGGCGTCGATGTCTTCGGGTGTGGCCAGCCTGCGCATGATGATGGAATGCTCCCGGTGCGATGAGAGCGCCGAGCATACATAGCGAGGCCGTCAGGCGAGCAGTACCGCCGAAACTCCCAGCAAGGCCAGCTGTGCGCACCAGGCCCATCGCAGCCGCAGTTGCGAGTCGAGCACGGCGCCAATGGACCAGAAGCCACCAACGGCCAGCGCAAGCAGTCCCAGTCCCGTCTGGAACGCGAGGTCGTCGGCGCGCCACAGAAAGGCCAGCGTCACGCCGACCCAGCACGCGAAGTGAATCGAGGCCGAAGCCACCTGCGGGCGCGTCAGCGCCGGATCGTGAATGTGCATCGCTTCTTCCAGCGAAAAGGGTGCATCGGGAAACCGTTGTGCCACGTCGGCCGGCCGCCAGCCCGGCGGCTTGAACCACACGGCAATCTTGTCCTGCCAGCGCCGCGTGTACCAAGCGTCTCGCAGCAGCGGCGCATACGGGCCGAGGATCGCACGCATCGGGTCGAAGCTCGCAAGCGTCTTGCGTGTGCCGTAGACGCAGCGCTCTTTCTCTTCGGCGAAGGTGCCGAACATGCGGTCCCACACCACGAGCATGCCGCCGTAGTTGCGGTCCACGTAGCCGTCGTTCACCGCGTGATGCACGCGATGGTTCGACGGTGACGAGAACACGCGGTCGAACCAGCCGAGCTTGCCGATGTGCTCGGTGTGGATCCAGAACTGGTAGACCAGCACGATCAGCCCCGCAAGGCCGAACTGCTCGGGCGGCACCCCAACCACCGCCATCGGCAGGTAGAAGGCCCAGCCCAGAAAGGCCACGGTGCTTTCCTGCCGCAGCGCAGTGGAAAAATTGAAGTGCTGGCTCTGGTGGTGCACCGAGTGCGCGGCCCAGAACACGGCCGATTCATGGCCTGCGCGATGCAGCCAGTAGTCGAAGAAGTCGAACAGCAGCACGGCGACGATCCAGCCAATGACGCTGTCCCAGAAGCTGGGCCGCGTCCATATCGCGACCAGCGGATAGACCATCGCGTAGAGACCGATCTGGAACAGCTGCGTGCACACTGACAGTGCCTGGCTCAGCAGCCCTTGGCTCAGGCTGCCGAGCGTGTCGCTGAAGCGGTAGGTGTTGCGCCGCTTGAGCCAACCCCATGCGAACTCGCACGCCATGAGCAGCGCGAACACGGGCACGACGAAAACAACCAGCCGGTGCACCGCGTTCGTTTTTCAGGAAGGGTTCAGCGAATCTTCAGCGTCAGGACGCGCGGCCGGCCACGATGACCGCGTTGGTGCCGCCAAAGGCGAAGGAATTGGACAGCACATAGCGGATGCCCTTGGCCTCGCGCGCCTCGCCTTGCACGAAGTCGAGATCGAATGCGGCATCAGGCGTCTGCAGGTTGGCGATGGGCGGCAGCGTCTCGCGCGCCAGTGCGCGCAGCGCCGCAACGAGCTCGATCGCGCCACCACCGCCGAGCACGTGGCCGTGGATGGCCTTGGTCGCGCTGACCGGTGTGTGGTTGCCGAACACCTCGCGGATAGATGCGGCTTCGGCCGCATCGCCTGCGGAAGTGGCCGTGCCGTGTGCGTTGATATGGCCGACGTCGGAGGCTTTGATGCCTGCATCGCGCAGTGCGGCGCGCATTGCGCGCACCTGGCCCGGGGCGTCGGGGTTGGTGATGTGCGTGCCGTCGCAGTTGGTGGCGTAGCCCGCAAGCACGAAGGGCGCGGCCTCGGCGCCGCGTGCGGCTGCATGCGCTTCGGATTCGAGCACCAGCGCGGCCGCGCCTTCGCCAATGGCAAAGCCCGCGCGGTCACCCGAGAACGGGCGGCAGGCCGAAGAGGGCGCATCGGCCGGCGGCGGAGCCATCACGCGCATCGCGTGCCAGCTGGCCATCACGCCTGGCGTGAGCATGGCGTCGTGGCCGCCGACGATGGCAACGTCGATCCAGCCACCGCGAATGGCGCGCATCGCCTCGCCGATGGCCACGGCCGAGGAGGCGCAGGCACAGGCGTAGGCAATGGCCGAACCGCGCGCGCCGAAGTGCAGCGCGAGCTCGGCCACGGCGGCGTTGGGCATCACGGTAAGCACGGTCGTCGGGCGCATGCGGCGCTGTTCGCCGTAGAGCGCGCTGGTGGTGTTGTCGAAGGTGCCGGCACCCGCGAGGCCGCTGCCCCAGAAGATGCCGAGGCGGTCGCGGTCGATGGTGTCGAGGTCGAGCTTCGCTTCGCCAGCCGCGTCCTGCGCGGCGGCCAGCGCCATGGCGGTGCCGCGGTCCAGCGGGAGGCGCGAGGTGCTGCGCACGCCGTTCGAATCGAAGTCGCAGGCGGCAACGGCGAGCAGCATCGGGTCCATGCCCTTGATCTCCAGCGTCTGCGCGCGCACGGCCGAGCGACCCGCGAACAGCGCCTCGTCGAAGGCTTCGACGGTGCGGCCGATGGGCGTGACGAAACCGATGCCGCTCACGCGCACCGGCGCGGAGGCGGCGCGTGCGGCCGAAGCGGCGAGCGCGGCGTGGGCTGCACCGCTGCTCATGCGGTGGCTTCGGCGGGCTGGGCGGCGGCTGCGCTGCCGGCACTTTCCGTGTCGATCACTTCGCACAGGCGCTGCAGCGTGATGCCGGCTTCGCGCGGGTCAAGGCGGTCTTCGGGAATGCGCAGGTGGAAGGCGTCTTCGACGGCGAAGACGAACTCCATCAGCGCGAGCGAGTCGAGGCCCAGGTCGGACAGCGCAGTGTCCGGCGAGATGGCCGAGCGCTCGACGCGGAAGTCGGTTTCCAGGATCGCAGCGATGCTGTTGAAGGTAGGCGAAGAAGCGTTGGAAGAAGACATGGAAATGCTTTCCTTTCGGGCGTGATCGAACGTTGTCGAAGGTGTCAGGCGTACAGCGGATGCTCGGGCATCGTGCCATGCGCCACGGCATCGACGAACGACACTGTTTCGCGCACAACCTGTTGACGATCGTTGTCGATTGTGATCATGTGGTAGCTGTTGGCGACCACCACGGTGCGGAAGGCGCGGCAGCGCAGGCCGCGCGCGAGGATGTCGAGGTTGGCCACGCTGGCCACTTCGTCCTGCTGGGCGTGCAGCGCGAGCACGTTGTCGCATCGCACGCTGTTGAGGTTGCGGCGCACGTGGCGGATGAGCCGGTCGTGCTCGCGCAGATGGCCCACGCCGATGACGGAACTGCCGGCGCGCGAGACCTTGCGGTGGCGCAACTCGCGCTCGATCCAGGCGCGCACGCGTTCGTTCTTCACGCCGTAGGGCGGGCGTTCGCGGTATTGCCAGAGCCGGCCGAGCGGCGTGTAGAAGGCCAGCGGCAGCAGGAACTGCGTGCGTGGAATGGCCCAGCCGTCGAAGCGCAGCGTGGTCGACATGAGCACCAGCGCATCGACTTCGCTGCCGCAGCGGATGGCCGCGCCAAGCGCGAGCGAGGAGCCGGCGGAAATGCCGACGAGCATCACGCGGTCGTGCTGCGCGCGCAGCGCCTTCACCTGCGCCTGGATCGCGTCGAGCCAGCGTTCGTACGGCGCCGCGCGCTGCAGCGGCGCATTGGCGTCGAACGAGTAACCCTCGATCGACAGCGGGTGCACCGAGTAGCCGCGGCTGCGCAGGGCAGACTGCACGGTCAGCAACTCGTCAGGCGTGCTGCATAAACCATGCAGCAGGACCACGGCGGTGCGTTGCACCTCCGGAGGCACCAGGCTCAAAAGATCGGAGGGTTCACGCGCGCTCATCGTGTGGCGTCGGCCATGAAAATGGCCCGTATTTCATCTTGCTGTCGTATGCTCATGTTGCGTTTATCGCTTGGAGCGACTGACCGGCCGCTGACCCGTCGTTCGCAAGGCAGATCACCCCCAACCACTCAATAACCATGCGAATTCTGCTTGTCGAAGATGACGCCGTTCTGCGCGATGTGATGGTGCGCAGCCTCGCGGATGCCGGCCATCGTGTCGACGTGTCGACCAACGTCGAAGATGCCGATCACCTGTGGCGCGTGCAGCCCTTCGATGCCGTGCTGCTCGACCTCAACCTGCCGGCCACCGCGAGCCCGACCAGCGGCCTCGCAAGCGGCCTCACCGCGCTGCGGCAGGCACGTGCGCGCGGCGACCGCACTCCTGTGCTGGTGCTCACCGCGCGCGGTCGCACCGAGGAGCGCATCGCCGGCCTCGATGCCGGCGCCGACGACTATCTCGGCAAGCCCTTCGACCTGGCCGAGGTCGAAGCCCGCCTGCGTGCGCTGGTACGCCGCGCCAAGGGCACCGAAGACATCGTGCTGCTGGGCCAGCTGAAGCTTGACCGCAAGGCACGCCGCTTCTCGACCGCGAGCGGTCCGCTCGACCTGCCGGCGCGCGAGTTCGAGGTGCTGTGGGAACTCATGAGTCCGCCGGGCCGCACTGTGAGCAAGCGTGCGCTGTCCGACAAGCTGTCGAGCTTCGACGAATCGCTCGGCGACAACGCGCTCGAGGCCTTCATCTCCCGCTTGCGTAAGAAGCTGCAGGGCACGGGCGCGAGCATCCGCACGCTGCGCGGCATCGGGTATCTGCTCGAAGCCGAGGTGTGATCCGCGCGTGACCGAGCCGCAGCAACAGCCGACTGAAACGCAACCCGCGGCCATCGTGCGTGCGCCGTCGCTCACGCGGCGCGTGCTGCGCAACGTGCTGGTGCCGCTGGCGCTCACGTGGATGGTCGGTGCTGTCATCGCGCTGGTCATCGCCAACTACTTTTCCGAGCAGGCCTTCGACCGCGGCATGCTCGACGATGCCTATGCGCTGTCGGCCAACGTGCAAGCGGGTGAGCGCGGCATCGAACTGCTGCTGACGCCGCGCGAAGTGGCCACCGTGCTCTTCGACCAGGTCGACAAGGTGTACTTCGCGGTGCAGAGGCTCGACGGCTCGCTGATCTCGGGGCAATCGGGCCTGCAGGCGCCGCTGCCGGTGGACGGCTCGCGCTACCGCTTTTCCGACATCCGCTACGAAGGAGGCACGCTGCGCGCGGTGGTGCTCGAGCATGACGCCGAGCCCGACATCAGCATGCCCTACCGCGTGATCATTGCGCAGACCACGCTGAGCCGGACTGCGCTGGTGCGGCAGCTGCTGGGCTATGCGCTGGCGCCGCAGATCGTGCTGCTGATCCTGTTGGCAGTCTGGCTCTGGTACGGCATTCGCAGCGATCTGCGCCCGCTCGCCGACCTGCAGCGCGCGCTCGACCGGCGCGACGTGCGCGACCTGTCGCCGGTGGCGGTGGCACAGACTTCGCGCGAACTTCAGCGCCTGGGCAATGCGGTCAACTCGCTGTTCGAGCGGCTGGGCAACAGCGTGCAGGCGCAGCGCGAGTTCGTGGGCAACGTGGCGCACGAGCTGCGCACGCCATTGGCCGGCATCCGCGCGCTGGCCGAGTACGGGCTCGCGCAGCAGGACACCAACGTGTGGCGCGAGCAGCTCGAGCGCGTGTCGGAACGGCAGGCGCGCGCCAGCCACCTGATCGACCAACTGCTGGCGCTGGCATTGGCCGAGGAAGCGCGTACCGAGCTCAAGCGCGTGCCGGTGCGGCTCGACGTGCTGGCCGAGCAGACGGTACTGCGGCACCTCGCGCGTGCCGATGCACGCGGCGTCGACCTCGGCGCGCGCGGCCTCGACGACGGCGTGGTCGTGCATGCCAACGAGGCGCTGGTGGAGGGCATCCTCGACAACCTGATCGACAACGCGCTGCGCTATGGCGGGCGCACCATCACCGTCGAGCTCGCGGGCCGCACGTTGAGCGTGATCGACGACGGGCCCGGCATTCCGCTCGAAGCCCAACGTGCCCTGATGCAGCGCTGGGCGCAAGGGCCCGCGGGCGAGAAGCTCGGGCAGGGCTCGGGGCTGGGGTTGTCGATCGTGTCGCGCTATGCGGAGTTGCTGGGAGCTGAGCTGCGGCTCGAAGCGGCCGAGCCCACCGGCCTGCGCGTGAGCGTGGCGTTCGGCGAGGCAATCTAGAGCGTTTGGAGCGGTGTGCCCTGGTGGAACGCCATGCGCCAGCGGCCGGCGCGGCGTTGCCACAGCGAGCTGCGCAGCGAGTCCGCGGCGGGGCGCTGCGCAATGGCTTCGCGGTGCGCGCGATAGGTGACCAGCGCCACATCGGGTGCCATGCGCAGCACGCGAAAGTCCGACATCGTCCGCTGCGAAAACGCCTCGTCGCGCAGCGCTTCGATGATGGCAGCCCGCGTCCACACCGTGCCCGAGACGCCCAGTTCATGGAAGTCGTCGTCGAGCAGTTCTTCGAGTCGTGCGGCGTTTGTGCGCACCTCGCGAAGATGCAATGCGCCTTCGAGCTTGAGCAGCAGCGCGTCGAGATCGGCGGTCGGTGCGGCCTCGTAGAGTTCGAGCGGAAGGCCGTCGGGGTCGGCGAAGAAGGTGAAGCGCCGGCCCGTGAATTCATCAGTGCGCAGTGGCTCGACCGCAATGCCCTGTGCTGCGAGTTCGTCGGCCGCGGCCTGCACATCGGGCACCTCGAAAGACAGGTGCCGCAGCCCCTGCGCCTCGGGCCGCGTGAGGCGCGCAGGCGCATCGGGGAAAGAGAAGAGTTCGATCTGCGAGCCGTCAGGCAGTGCCAGGTCGAGCTTGTACGAGTCGCGCGCGGCGCGGTAGTTTTCGGCGATCACGCGCAGGCCGAGCACTTCGGTGTAGAAGCGCTTCGACACTGCGTAGTCGGCGCAGATGATCGCGACGTGATGGATGCGGGCCAGCTGCATGGCGGTCACTTCAATGGCTTGCGCAGGAAGACACGAGTGCGCTCCGCGAAGGCCAGGCGCTTGTATTCGACATAGCCGATGCGTTCGTAGAGCGCTCGGTTCTCGGTCATCTTCTCGTTGGTGAAGAGGTAGATCGAGTCGTGGCCTTGCCGCAGTGCTTCCTGTTCGGCGAGCTCAAGCAGGGCGCGGCCCACGCCGGTGCCCTGGTGTTGCGGCAGTACGGCGATCACGTCGATCAGGAAGCCTTCGTCGGTAGTGTCGAGCACCAGTGCGGCGATGGTCTCGCCATGCTGCGTGGCGATCCAGACCTGTGCATTGGCGATGGCCGCGCTGTAGTCCCTGGTCATCGGAATCGGCGTGAGGCCCAGGCGCGGAATGTAGTGGCGGAAGGCTTCGACGGCGCAGTTGGCGACGGATGTTGCATCGCTCTCGGTGGCATGCCTGATGGTCCACGTCGTCATGCGTCGAATTCCACTTCGCCTTCGATCTCGACCGGTATGTTGAACGGCAGCTCGGCCATGCCCACCGCACTGCGCGAATGCGCGCCGATGTCGGGTCCGAAGAGCTCGAGGATGAGGTCCGAGAAGCCGTTGATCACTGCTGGCTGTTTGTCGAAGCCGGGCGCCGAAGCGACCATGCCGAACACGCGTGTCCAGGCCGTGATGCGGTCGAGATCGCCGAGCGCGCGCTGCAGGCTGCCGAGCATCGCGAGCCCCGTGAGACGTGCGGCGGTGTAGCCCCGCTCGACGCTCAGTTCGCGGCCCAACTTGCCAAGCGGCGCGGCGATGGTGCCATCGGCATTGAGCGGGCCGTGACCCGAGATCAATGCGCGGCGGCCGACGATGCGGATGAATTGAAAGGGCAGCACGACGCCGGGTGGCGGCGTCACTGTCGGTGGAAGAACGAGGCCGAGCGCGGCCAGTCGTTGCTCGATGCGGGCCATGGCATTTCTCTCCTGGGGCGGATACAAAGCGTCCGCCGCATCTTGCCATGGCCTTTTCCGGATTACGCCAGTGCGGGGTAGTCCGTGTAGCCCTTCGCGCCACCACCGTACATGGTGGCCTTGTCGAGCTCGTTGAGCGGTGCGTTCTCGCGCAGGCGGCGCACGAGGTCGGGGTTCGAGATGAAGGGCTTGCCGAAGGCCACGAGGTCGTCGCCTTCCTTCAGCGCTTCTTCGGCCAGCGGGCGGTCGTAGCCGTTGTTGACCATCCATGCACCCTTGCCGCCGGCTTCGCGGTAAGCGGCCTTCAGCGCTTCGTAGTCGAAGGGCCGGTCTTCGATTTCGCGCGGGCCACCGGTGGCGCCTTCGATGATGTGGATGTAGGCGAGGTTGAGCGTGGCGAGCTGCTTCACCACGTAGGTGAACAGCGGCTGCGGGTTGCTGTCGTGCACGTCGTTGGCCGGCGTCACGGGCGACAGGCGGATGCCGGTCTTGCCGCCGCCGACGGCGTCGACCACGGCACGCGCGGATTCGAGCAGCAGGCGGGCGCGGTTCTCGATGCTGCCGCCGTAGTCGTCGGTGCGCTTGTTGCTGCCGTCCTTGAGGAACTGGTCGAGCAGGTAGCCGTTGGCGCCGTGCAGTTCCACGCCGTCGAAGCCTGCGGTCTCAACCGCGCTGCGGGCGGCCACCGCGTAGGCGTGCACGATGCCGGGCAGTTCGCCGGCGTCGAGCGCGCGCGGCTCGGAGGTCTCGACGAAGGTTGGCACGCCTTCCTTGATGAGCACGGTCTTGGTCTTGGCGGTAATGGCCGAGGGGGCGACGGGCTTGCCGCCACCGGGTTGCAGTTCGGTGTGCGAGACGCGGCCCACGTGCCACAGCTGCACGACGATCTTGCCGCCCTTGGCGTGCACGGCGTCGGTCACGCGCTTCCAGGCGTCGAGCTGCTCGGTACCGTAGAGGCCGGGCACGTCGGCATAGCCCTGGCCCTGGTGGCTGATGGCGGTGGCCTCGGTGATGAGCAGGCCGGCACTGGCGCGCTGCGCGTAGTAGGTGGCGGCGATGTCGGGTGGGATCGCGTTCGGCGAGCGGTTGCGCGTGAGCGGCGCCATCACGATGCGGTTGGCGAGCTTCAGGTCGCCGGCCTGGACGGGGTCGAAAAGGGTGGACATCGTGCGATCGAAAGCAAAGTTGAAAGAGGCGCAAGGCTAAGCCCCCGGCCTCAACCCTGCTGTCGCACGGTTGTCCCGATTGGTGCTAGGCAAGCAACGCCAGCAGCGCGGGGCTTGCGCGCAGGGGCACGGCCAGCAGGATCTGGCCCATGCCCTTGCCGAGCGGGTCGTTGCGCAGCGAGGCCATGCCGCCGCCGCCCAGCGCCTGCTCGCAGACGAAGTTGAAGGCGCCGATGCCCGGCACCTCGTAGCGCGTGACGCGGCCTTTGACGAGGTGCGCGAGCCATTCGGCCACGCGCGCTTCGGTGAGCTGTTCGCGCAGCAGCGGCAGCAGGGCAGGGTGGCGCGCGATGACGCCGATGT
This sequence comes from Variovorax sp. YR634, assembly GCF_900106655.1. Taxonomy (NCBI): domain Bacteria; kingdom Pseudomonadati; phylum Pseudomonadota; class Betaproteobacteria; order Burkholderiales; family Comamonadaceae; genus Variovorax; species Variovorax sp. YR634. The sequence continues at coordinate 137,968 of NZ_FNOL01000012.1, read as the reverse complement.
TCGATGTGTCGCCCTTGTCACCGCTGCGAGCCCAGGCGAGGCGTATGAGAGGTACCTCGATGGCGTCAGGGGCCGGGGGTGCTTCATGCGTTTCTGGTGCTCTGACAGGCGATGGGATGGGGGCTGACGCGGAAACCTCGCTGCGCGGAACATCGACGCGTTTCCCATCGATGGTCACCGTGGCTTCCACCCGCGACTTGTCGAGCAGGAACGCGTATTGCCGGATCGAAGGCGACACCGAGGCGCGTCCACCGCCCGCACCCGTGGTGCCTGGCGCCCACGATGTGCCCGCCGGTGCGATCTCGCGTGCGAACAGCTCCAGCGCTTCCTTGCGCGGATGCGTCACCGCGAGCCGCAGCACCGCTTCGCGCGTCTGCAATGCCTGCGCATGCGGGCCGTAGCAAGACTCCGCGCCCAGCACTTCGAGCTGCGTGCCGCTGTACGGCCCGAAGCCGTATTGCGAGAACAGCGTGCCCGTGCGCGCGAGGATGGCTTCGCCCGTGCGCTTCGCCTTGGCCACCGCATCGAAGCCCACGATGGTGAGCTGCGCCGCCGTCTTGAAGCCGTCGACATACGTGGCGCTGACCTTGTAGCTCGCGGTCGGCGCATGGCCGCGCGCGCCGTGCACACGCACGTGGTGCTCGCCGGCCTGCTCGATGCGCACCTGCGTGAAGTCGGCCACCACGTCGGGCAGCAGGTACGCCGCGGGGTCTCCGATCTCGTAGAGCATCTGCTCGCCCACCACCGCGGGCGTGAGCTTGCCGCCGGTACCCTCCGGCTTGGTGACGACGAAGCTGCCGTCGGCGCTGCATTCGACGATGGGATAGCCGATGTTCGGCCAGTCGGGCACGGTGTCCCAGTCGGTGTGCAGGCCGCCGGTGGCCTGGCAGCCGCATTCGATGATGTGGCCCGCGAGGCTGCCGGCCGCGAGCAGATCGAAGTCGTCCGGCTGCCACTTGAACTCGTGCATGAGCACGCCGAGCGTGACGGCGGAGTCGACACAGCGGCCGGTGATGACGACCTGCGCACCCGCATCGAGCGCAGCCTGTATCGGCCGTGCGCCGAGATACGCGTTGGCGGTGAGCACGCGTTCGGGCAGCGCGGCGCCGCTCTGCAGTTCGCGCACGGGTGGTTGTGCCTGGCGCAGTTGCGGCAGCAGCGGGGACACGTCGTCGCCGCTCACCACGGCGATCTTCAATGCAACGCCCTGCTCGGCGGCCAGGGCCGCGAGTGCATCGGCACAGCCTTGCGGGTTGACGCCGCCTGCGTTGCTCACCACGCGGATGCCTTGTTTCACGACGTCCTTCAGCACTGCCTTCATCGCGACGGAGACGAAGTCGGTTGCGTAGCCCAGCTCGGGCTTCTTGAGCCGGGCACCCGCGAGGATCGACATGGTGAGTTCGGCGAGGTAGTCGAACACGAGGTAGTCGATCTGCCCGCTGCCCACGAGTTGCGGCGCGCCCACGCTGCTGTCGCCCCAGAAGCCCGATGCGCCGCCGATGCGGACGATGCGTTCGTTGTTGTTGCTGCTGTTCATCGGCCACTCCATTGCGGCTTGCGCTTCTCGCGGAAGGCGAGTTGTCCTTCGGCGGCGTCTTCGGTGAGTGCGAACAGGCCGATCTGGCTTTCGGTGAAGGCCATCGATTCCTCGAAGGCCATCGCCTCGATCTTCTTCATTGTGTAGAGGCCGCGGCGGATGGCGGCGGGCGACTTGTCGAGCATGCGGCCGAGCAGCCAGTCGACGCTTTCGTCGACGTCGTCGCTCACGCGGTTGACGAGCCGCAGTTCGAGCGCCTGCGCGGCGGTGATGGGCTCACCGGTGATGCACATCTCGGCCAGCACGCGGCGCGGCAGCAGGCCGCCGAGCACGCTGAGCACCTGTGCGGGAAAGAGGCCGACCTTCACCTCGGGCAGGCCGAACACGGCCTGGCTGCTGGCCACGGCCATGTCGCACATCGCCATGATCCCCATGCCGCCGGCCATGCATGCGCCGTTGACGCGCGCGATCAGCGGCACGGTCGATTGCCGGGCCTGGCGGAACAGATTGGCAAAGCCCTGGTAAGGCGCGGCGTAGTCGAACTTGAAGGAGGTGCCGCTCTGCAGGTCGGCGCCGGCGCAGAAGGCGCGCGTGCCGGCACCGGTGATGACCACGGCTCGCACGGCGGCGTCGCTGTTGGCGCGGGCCAGTGCGTCGCTCAGGCCGGCGAGCACTGCGCCGTTGATGGCGTTGCGGCGCTCTTCGCGGTCGATGGTGAGCCACATGACGGGCCCGCGCATCTCTTCGCGTAGTTCGACGGGGGGCGGGGTTTCGGGCATGGCGCGGGTTCCTTCTTCGGTCGTCTGAAGTTCTGCCCGTAGCGTGACCCGAAAAAAAAGCCGCATCGTGCGGCTTGTGGCTGAAGCAGTCCGGGTTTTCCCCTAGAGGGGGCATCCGGCCGCTTCAATGCTTCTGCACGCTTTCGCGTGCTTCGGCTTACTTCAGCAGGCCTTCGGCCTTCATTGCATCCTGCACCGCGGGGCGGGCGCCAACGCGTGCGTGCCAGGCCTGGACGTTGGGAAAGCCGGAGATGTCCACGCCCGTGGGCTTGGTCCAGTTGGTGACGGTGAACAGGTAGCCGTCGGCCACGCTGAAGTGGTCGCCCATCAGGTATTGCTTGTTGGCCAGTTCGCCGTCGAGCCATTGGAAGCGCGACTTGAGCTTGTCCTTGAAGATGGTCTTGGCTTCTTCGGGCATGTTCGGGTTGAACAGCGGGCTGAAACCCTTGTGCACTTCGGTGCCGATGAAGGTCAGCCACTCCTGCAGGCGGTAGCGCTGCAGGGTGCCGGCTGCGGGCGCGAGGTTCTTGATGGGTGCGAGGTCGGCGATGTACTGCAGGATGGCCGGGCCTTCGCGCAGGCGGGTGCCGTCGTCGAGCTCGAGCATCGGCACGTAGCCCAGCGGGTTGATGCCGTAGTAGTCGGTGCCGTCCTGCAGCTTGTGGCTCTTGGTGCTGGCCAGCACGGGTTCGACGGCGATGCCTGCTTCGTACAGCGCGATGTGGGGCGAGAGCGAACAGGCACCGGGCGAGTAATACAGCTTCATTCGAAAAACTCCAATGGATGACGAGGTTGATTGATTGTTGTGGGAGACCGCAGCGGATGCTAGCGGGTTTGGCTGCCTCGCGTTTTTGTCCTACGGCCGCACGCGCGAGGCGACTATCGGGCGTGGGCAGGCCGCTTCCTAAGCTGCGTCGCACGGTGGGCAAGGCCTGCTGCAAGGAGTACCCGATGTTGAAGTACGCGATCATTTTTGCGGTCATCTCCCTCGTGGCCGGCCTGCTCGGCTTCGGTGGCGTGGCGGCCGGGGCTGCCGGCATTGCCAAGCTGCTGTTCGGCCTGTTCCTGGTGCTGGCCGTGCTGTTCGTCGTGCTGGCCGCGCTTGGCGTGGGTGCGGTGAAGAAGGCGCTCGACTGATGCACATCTCCCACGTCGATGCGCAGCTCGACTACGAGGTCGTCGCGCCGGCCCACATGCTGCTCAACATCGAAGCGGCGCGCTCGGGTGCGCAGGCCGTCGTCAGCGAGGAGCTGACGATCGAGCCACCGACCGAGATGCAGGTGTTCTGCGACGAGGGCAGCGGCAACCGCTTCATCCGTTTCGACGCGAAGCCCGGGCCGCTGAAGATTCGCTACAAGGCCAGCGTGCAGCGCGCGCATGTGGTGGTGCCGACCGACCTGCGAGAGGTGCCGGTCAGCGAAGTGCCCGACGAGGTGCTGCACTACATGATGCCGACGCGCTACTGCGAGTCAGACCTGATGTCGCGCTGCGCGCAGCAGCTCTTCGGCGACCTGCCGCCGAGCATCGGCCGCGTGCAGGCCATCGTCGACTGGATTCACGAGAGCATCGCCTACGAGCCGGGCAGCAGCGACTCGACAACGACGGCGCGCGAGGTGTTCGTGGAACGCGCGGGCGTGTGCCGCGACTTCGCGCACCTGGGCATCACCTTCTGCCGCGCGCTCAACATTCCGGCGCGGCTGGTGGTGGGCTATGTGTGGTTCGACGAGCCGCCGCAGGATTTCCACGCCGTGTTCGAAGCCTGGCTCGGCGGGCAGTGGGTGCTGTTCGATCCGACGCGCATGGCGCCAGTCGACCGGGTGGTGCGCGTGGGCACTGGGCGCGACGCGAAGGACGTGGCCTTCTGCACGATCTTCGGCAACGTGCGCATGACGGACAAGAAGCTCGTTGTTCGCGAGCTGCAGGATGAAAGCCTTGAACCGTCGAAGGCGCCGCCGCCGACTGGCGCGCTGGTCGGCATCGAGAAACCCGTGCCGGTGGTGCAGGTAGCCGAAGCGACGGGCTGACGCGGATAGTTTGCTATGAAATATATAGCAAACTATCAAGCTTCCATGGGCATTGGCGGGTAATTTGGCATGGCCCTCTAGCTTGTCCACACAAAGGGCGCAGATCGGCCTGGACGATTAAAATCAGTGCCCCTTTTGCGCCGCGCACGCGTCAGTTGTGCGCTCCCCATTTCAAATGCTTTACCCCGAAGAATTCGACGTGATCGTCGTCGGCGGTGGCCATGCCGGCACCGAAGCCGCGCTCGCCGCTGCGCGCATGGGCGCCAAGACGCTGCTGCTCTCCCACAACATCGAGACGCTGGGGCAGATGAGCTGCAACCCGTCGATCGGCGGTATCGGCAAGGGCCATCTGGTGAAGGAGGTCGATGCGCTCGGCGGTGCGATGGCGATTGCCACCGACGAGGCCGGCATCCAGTTCCGGATTCTCAATTCGAGCAAGGGCCCGGCGGTGCGCGCCACTCGCGCGCAGGCGGACCGGGTTCTGTACAAGGCGGCCATCCGCCATCGGCTGGAGAACCAGCCGAATCTGAGCCTGTTCCAGCAAGCCGTCGACGACCTGATGGTGGAGGGCGATCGCGTGGTCGGTGCCGTCACGCAGGTGGGCATCGCATTTCGTGCGCGCACCGTGGTGCTGACGGCGGGTACTTTTCTCGATGGCCGCATCCATGTCGGCCTCGACAACTACCAGGCTGGACGCGCGGGTGATCCGCCGGCGATCAGCCTGTCGGCGCGGCTCAAGGAACTGAAGCTGCCGCAAGGCCGGCTCAAGACCGGCACGCCGCCACGGCTCGACGGCCGCAGCATCGATTTTTCGAAGTGCACCGAGCAACCCGGCGACGGCATGCCCGGTGGGGCAGGGTCGATGCCGGTGTTCAGCTTCATGGGCCGCGCGGAAATGCATCCGCAGCAAATGCCCTGCTGGATTACTCACACCAACGCGCGCACGCACGAGATCATCCGCTCCGGCTTCGACCGCAGCCCGATGTTCACCGGCAAGATCGACGGCGTGGGTCCGCGCTACTGCCCGAGCGTGGAAGACAAGATCAACCGCTTCGCCGACAAGGAAAGCCACCAGATCTTTCTCGAGCCTGAAGGCCTGACGATCAACGAGTACTACCCGAACGGGATCTCGACGAGCCTGCCGTTCGACATCCAGTACCAGCTGGTGCGCTCGATGCCTGGGCTGGAGAACGCGCACATCCTGCGGCCGGGCTACGCCATCGAGTACGACTACTTCGATCCGCGCGAGCTCAAGAGCAGCTTCGAGACCCGCTCGGTCAAGGGCCTGTTCTTTGCCGGACAGATCAACGGCACGACCGGCTATGAAGAAGCCGCTGCCCAAGGCCTGTTCGCCGGCATCAATGCTGCGCTGCAATGCCGTGGCGAAGATGCCTGGCTGCCGCGCCGTGACGAAGCCTACTTGGGCGTGCTCGTCGACGACCTGATTACAAAGGGCGTGACCGAGCCGTACCGCATGTTCACGAGCCGCGCGGAATTCCGCCTGCAGCTGCGCGAGGACAACGCCGACATGCGCCTGACGGAAGCAGGGCGCAAGCTGGGCTTGGTAGACGACGCGCGCTGGGACGCTTTCAGCCGCAAGCGCGACGCTGTTTCACGTGAAACAGAGCGGCTCAAGTCGATCTGGGTGAACCCGCGCAACCTGCCAGCCGCCGAGTCGGAGCGGGTGCTGGGCAAGGCCATCGACCACGAATACAACCTGGCCGACCTGCTGCGTCGGCCCGACGTGAACTACGAAACGCTGATGTCGCTGGACGGCGGCAAGTACGGTGCCCAGACGGCGCTGAGCGAAACCGAGATCGAGCAGATCGAGATCTCGGCCAAGTACTCTGGCTACATCGAGCGTCAGCACGACGAAGTGGAGCGGGCCGCGCACTTCGAGAACCTGAAGCTGCCGGCCGATTTCGACTACGGCCAGGTCAAGGCGCTGAGCTTCGAGGTGCGGCAAAAGCTGGACAAGCACCGGCCGGAAACACTGGGCCTGGCCTCGCGCATCTCCGGTGTGACGCCTGCCGCCATCTCCTTGTTGATGATCCATCTGCGCAAGGGCGGCCACAAGGCCTTCGCCCGCGATACCGCCACCACGGAAGCAGCCACCGAGCCGCAGTCCGCGGAATGACGGCGCCGATCGATACGCTGCGCGCGGGCGCAGCCGCCATGGGCGTGGCGCTGTCCGATCTTCAGGGCGAGCAACTGCTGGCCTACGGCACGCTGATGCTCAAGTGGAACAAGGTCTACAACCTGACGGCGCTGCGCGATCCGGCAAGCGTGCTGACGCACCACCTGCTCGACAGTCTGGCGGCCGTCGCGCCGCTGCAGCGCGAGTGGGCAGGGAAGGGCAAGCTGCTGGACGTGGGTTCCGGCGGTGGCTTGCCGGGTGTGGTGATCGCCATCATGCGGCCTGATCTTGAGGTGAGCTGCCTCGATGCGGTCGCCAAGAAGGCGGCTTTCGTCCAGCAAGTGGCAGCCGAACTGGAGCTCCCGAACCTTCGGGGACTGCACGCCCGGGTCGAATCGCTGGTCGGCAGCTACGAAGTCATCAGCTCGCGCGCCTTCGCATCACTGCCGGATTTCTTCAACGGCTCGATGAATCTGCTCGCACCCGGTGGTGTCTGGCTCGCCATGAAGGGCAAAGTGCCGACCGACGAACTCGCCGCCTTGCCAAAAGGCGTGGCGGTGTTTCACGTGGAACAACTGACGGTTCCCGGCCTGGACGCTGAGCGTTGCATCGTCTGGGCACGCAAAGAAGCTGCCGAAATCGGCGCCTGAATCCGCAAAAGAAGCGGCGACACCGGTAAAAGCCGGTGTCCGAACGATCCTCGCGGTGGTGTGCTCGCTTAGACTCGATGCCTCCCTCCGGTCCCTTTTCCGACTCGCTTTTTCGAGGCAAATCCCATGTTCGGCATCGCTGACTACGGCGCATTCGTCGCCGCCATCGTCCTGTTCCTTCTGATTCCCGGCCCGGGCAATCTGGCGCTGATCACCTCGACGAGCAAAGGCGGCATCCGCGGAGGACTCGCCGCAACAGCCGGCCTGATCATTGGTGACCAGTGCCTGATGTGGGCCGCAGTGGCTGGTGTGTCGGCCGTGCTGGCCGCTTACCCGACCGCTTTCAAGGCAGTGCAGTGGCTGGGCGCCGCCTACCTGGCGTGGCTGGGCCTCAAGATGTTGCTGGCCAAGCCCGGCTCGGCGCCCATCCTCGACATCAAGCCCAGCCATTTCCTGCGCCAGGCCTTCACCATCACCCTGCTGAATCCCAAGGCGATCGTGTTCTACATGGCCTTTTTCCCGCTGTTCGTCGACCCGGCCCGCCATCAGGGCCTGGTCACTTTCGGCGCGATGGCGGTGACGATTGCTGCGCTGACCTTCCTGTACGGCCTGACCTCGACACTGCTCACGCACTTCCTGGCTGAGCGCATCCGTGCGAATCCCCGCATTTCCGCCACGCTCGAGAAGCTTGCCGGCACCTTTTTGATCGCCTTCGGCGTCAAGCTCGCAATCTCGCGCTGATCGATCCTCCGGTACTGACATGGCCAAGATTTTCTGCATTGCCAACCAAAAGGGCGGCGTCGGCAAGACCACCACCACCGTCAACCTCGCGGCCGGCCTGGCCAAGGTCGGCCAGCGCGTGCTGATGATCGACCTCGACCCGCAGGGCAATGCCACCATGGGTTCGGGCATCGACAAGCGCCAGCTGGAGCTGACGGTGTACGACGTGCTGCTCGAATCGGCCTCGGTGGCCGAAGCCCGGGTCAAGGCCGACAAACTGGTGGAGGGCGGTTGCGGCTACGACGTGCTGGGCGCCAACCGCGAACTGGCGGGTGCCGAAGTCGAGATGGTTGCACTCGACCGTCGCGAAAAGCGCCTGCGCACCGCGCTGGCCGCGGTCGGCGCCGAGTACGACTTCGTGCTGATCGACTGCCCACCGAGCCTGAGCCTGCTGACCCTCAACGGCCTGTGCGCCGCCCACGGCGTGATCGTGCCGATGCAGTGCGAGTACTTTGCGCTCGAAGGGCTGACCGACCTGGTCAACACCATCAAGCAGGTGCACGCCAACCTCAACAAGAACCTGCAGATCATCGGCCTGCTGCGCGTGATGTTCGATCCGCGCATCACGCTGCAGCAGCAGGTGAGCGAGCAGCTCAAGTCCCACTTCGGCGACAAGGTGTTCGACACGGTGATCCCGCGCAATGTGCGGCTGGCCGAGGCGCCCAGCTACGGACTGCCGGGTGTGGTGTTCGACCCGGCCGCCCGCGGCAGCCAGGCTTTCATCGCCTTCGCCCAGGAGCTGGTCGACAAGATGCCGCCCGCGAGCGCCTTTGCTTCGGGTGCGGTGGCGCCGCCGATTGCGCCGGTCACGCGCATCGCCCCGGACCTGCCCATTCCCGATGACGTGATGGCACCCGCGCCCGCATCCGACTCCACCAGTGAAAACAATGCCTGACGCTTGCCGCTGCTCGGCAAGGTGCTATCAAGTTCGTAGCAAATGACAACTCCGCGCATCCTGCTGCTGCCCGGTTGGCAGAACAGCGGCCCCGGCCATTGGCAAACCCGCTGGGAGTCGGTGCACGGCGATCACCGTGTCGATCAGCATGAGTGGATGCGCCCGCTGCGCGGCGACTGGTCCGCGCGGCTCGAAGAAGAAGTGCTGGCCTCGCCCGGCCCTGTGGCTTTTGCGGCGCACAGCCTCGGCTGCATCCTCGTTGCCGCGTGGGCCGCGCACTCGCGCAACACGCACAAAGTGCGCGGCGCGCTGCTGGTCGCGCCGGGCGACGTCGAGAGCGACAACCTGCGCCAGCTGATTCCAGGCTGGGCGCCGATCGTGCGCAAGCCGCTGCCGTTCCCGGCGGTGCTGATCGCCGCCAACGACGACCCGTACTGCGAAGCCTCGCGCTCGCAGCAGCTTGCCAAAGACTGGGGCGCACGCTTCATCGATGCCGGCCCGGGCGGCCACCTGAATGCCGAATCCGGCCTGGGCGACTGGCCCGAGGGTCGGAAACTCCTGAACGAAATCTCGAAAGAAAAGAACTGATGGCGACCAAGAAACCCAAGGGCCTGGGCCGCGGCCTCGAAGCGCTGCTCGGCCCGACGGCCGCGCCTTCCGCCGACAACGGCAATGGCGGCAATTCGGGCTCGGAAGAGGGCGGCGCACAGAGGAACCCGACGACGCTGATGCTCGACCAGATGGTGGCCGGCGTCTACCAGCCGCGCACACGCATGGACGAAGGCGCGCTCTACGAGCTGGCCGAGAGCATCAAGGCGCAGGGCATCATGCAGCCGATCCTGGTGCGCCGGCTCGACGCCGAATCGGCAGCCGCCAAGAACGCCGAGTACGAAATCATCGCGGGCGAACGCCGCTTTCGCGCCGCCAGGCTCGCTGGCCTCGACAGCGTTCCAGTGCTGGTGCGCGACGTGCCCAACGAAGCCGCCGCGGCGATGTCGCTCATCGAGAACATCCAGCGTGAAGACCTCAACCCGCTGGAAGAGGCCCAAGGCCTGCAACGCCTGGTGAACGAGTTTGGGCTCACTCACGAGCAGGCCGCACAGGCCGTGGGCCGTTCGCGCAGCGCGGCGAGCAACCTGCTGCGCCTGTTGAACCTGGCCGAGCCCGCACAGCAGATGCTGATGGCCGGCGACATCGACATGGGCCATGCCCGCGCGCTGCTGTCGCTGGACCGTGGCACGCAGATCACGGCGGCCAACCAGATTGCGGCCAAGAAGATGTCGGTGCGTGAAGCCGAGGCGCTGGTAAAGAAGCTCGCGGCCGAGTTCACGCTCACGCCCTCGCGCCGCGGCAACGACGGCGAAAAGTCGCGCGACCTGCAGCGCGTGGAAGAAGAACTGGCCGACCTGCTCACCGCCGAGGTCGAGGTGCGGATCAAGAAGCGCAGCAAGCGCGGCGGCCGCATCGAGGAAAGCGGCGAGCTCGCCATCCACTTCGGCTCCATCGAAGCACTCAACGGATTGATCGAGCGCATCCGCCGAACGGCCTAGTGTTGTGAACGAGGGGGCTGGCGTTCGTTTGATTGATTCCTGCAATCCTTTGCGCGTATCCTCGACCGCTGGTTTTTTCAATCCCAGATCTCTGAACAAACAGAGGGAGTCCACCATGCAGCTCACCAAGTTCCCGCTCGCGGCCATTGCCGTCGGCGCAGTTCTCCTCACCGGTTGCGCCACGACCGACATGCAAATGGGCAGCCAGTCGGCCAAGACCATGGCCACCGGCAGCGCCGCAGGCGGCGCCACCGACAACGCGAGCAGCCAACTCGAGCGCTGCGAATCGCCGCTCGGCACGGTCTCGCTGATCGAAAACCAGAGCGCTGGCTGGTACACCATCCTCACCGGCGAATACAAGCTGCCGCCCACGGCCAACCTGCTGCGCCTGCTGGTGCAGCAATCGAACTGCTTCATCGTGGTCGAGCGTGGCGCGGCCGGCATGAACGCCATGACGCGCGAACGCGCGCTGCAGCAGTCGGGTGAAATGCGCGGCGGCAGCAACTTCGGCCGCGGCCAGATGGTGGCGTCCGACTACGGCCTGTCGCCCGAAATCGTCTTCAGCAACAGCGATGCCGGCGGCGTCGGCGGCGCGCTCGGCGGCCTGGTGGGTGGCGGCCGTGGCCGAGCCCTCGCGGCCCTCGGCGGCAGCATGCAGACCAAGGAAGCCAGCGCGCTGCTGACCCTCATCGACAACCGTTCGGGCGTGCAGGTTGCGGCCGCAGAAGGCAGCGCCTCCAAGACCGACTTCGGCGCTTTCGGTGCGCTGGCCGGTCGCAGCGGTGGCGGCGGCGTGGGTGGCTACACCAACACGGCGCAGGGCAAGGTGATTGCCGCAGCCTTCATGGACGCCTTCAACCAGATGGTTCGTTCGCTGCGCAACTACAAGGCGCAGACGGTGCGTGGCCAGGGCCTTGGTGGTGGTGGGCGTCTGGGCGTGGATGGCGGCGCTGCGCCGTCGCAGACCTATGTGCCCGCGGAGAAGGCACCGGCACGCCGCCGCAGCAACAGCACCAACTGATCGCGCGGCAGCTGCCGCAAGCAGATCAAAGAAGCCCGGCGCTCTTGCGAGCCGCCGGGCTTTTTCATTGAACGCCTGAACGAACGGGTCAGAGGCTGAAGATCTTGCCCGGGTTCATGATGTTCTTCGGGTCGAGCGCGCGCTTGATCGTGCGCATCATGTCGATCGCACCCACGCCCGCTTCGGTGACCAGGAAGTCCATCTTGTGCAGCCCCACGCCATGCTCGCCGGTGCAGGTGCCTTCGAGCGCCAGCGCGCGGCTCACCAGCGCGTGGTTCAGCTCTTCGGCCTTCACGCGCTCTTCGGGAATGTTCGGGTCGAGCAGATAGCCGAAGTGGAAATTGCCGTCGCCCACATGGCCGACGAGGAAGTACGGAATGCCGCTCGCATCGGCTTCGGCCACCGAGTCGAGCAGGCAATCGGCCAGGCGCGAGATCGGCACGCAGGTGTCGGTCGAGATCACGCGGCAGCCGGGGCGCGACTGCACCGCCGCGAAGTAGCTGTTGTGCCGCGCGGTCCACAGGCGCGTGCGCTCTTCCGGCGTGCTGGCCCATTCGAAGGCATTGCCGCCATGGCCGCTCGCGAGCTCCTGAACCGTCTCGGCCTGTTCCTTCACGCCGGCGGGCGAGCCGTGGAATTCCATCAGCAGCATCGGCTCTTCGCGCAGGTTGAGCTTGGCGTACGCGTTCACCATGCGCACCGTGTTCACGTCGATCAGCTCGACGCGTGCGATCGGCACGCCGAGCTGGATGGTCTCGATGGTCGTGCGCACCGCGGCCTCGATGCTCGGAAACGAGCAGATCGCCGCCGACACCGCCTCGGGCAGCGGGTAGATGCGCAGCGTGATCTCGGTGACCACGCCCAGCGTGCCTTCGCTGCCCACCATGAGGCGCGTGAGGTCATAGCCGGCCGAAGACTTCTTCGCGCGGGTACCGGTGCGGATGACCTCGCCGGCAGCAGTGACCACTTCGAGCGCCAGTACGTTCTCGCGCATCGTGCCGTAGCGCACCGCGTTCGTGCCGCTGGCGCGCGTGGCCGTCATGCCGCCGATGGAGGCGTCTGCACCGGGGTCGATGGGGAAGAACAGGCCCGTGCTCTTGATCTCTTCGTTGAGCTGCTTGCGCGTGACGCCGGGCTGCACCGTTACCGTGAGGTCGTCGGCATTGATCGACAGCACCTTGCTCATGCGCGACACGTCGATGCTGATGCCGCCCTGCACCGCCAGCAGGTGGCCTTCGAGCGAGGAGCCCACACCGAAGGGAATGACGGGCACGCTGTGCTCGCTCGCGAGCTTCACCGCGTCGGCCACGTCCTGCGTGCTCTCTGCGAACACCACGGCGGAGGGGGGTGGTGCGTCGAAGGAAGACTCGTCGCGCCCGTGCTGCGTGCGCACTGCCATGGCCGTGGAGCAGTTGGCGCCGAAGCGGGCCTTCAGTCCGTCGATCAGGCTGGCCGGGACGTCGCGCAGATGAAGCTCCGGCATCAGGTGCGAGGTTTGGGTCGGGGCGTTCATCGGGAGTCTCCTGGCGGGTGAGGGTGATCGGCCATTTTACGGAGCGAGCACCATAATGCGCTTCGGAAAAAACATGAACCCCACGACCCTCAGCGCTCTCGCGGCCTTCCCGTCGCAACTGGAGGCCCACTACGCGGCCATTCCCACCGCCTACAGGCATTGGGCGCCGCCCTCGTGGGAGGGCGTGCCCAGCGAGGCCTTTACCGCCATCGAGCAGCTCTGCCATGTGCGCGACATCGAGATCGAGGGCTACCACGTGCGCTTTCGCCGCACGCTGCAGGAGACGCACCCGACGCTCGCCTCCATCGACAGCGAACCGCTGGCCATCGAGCGCGCGTACGGCACCGCCGATGCGGCGAAGGTGCTGGCCGAATTCCGCATGGCGCGCGTGCAGACGATGGAAATCATCTCCAGCCTGAGCGATGCGCAGCTCGCGCGCACGGCAGTGTTCGAAGGCTACGGCCCGCTCACGATGCGCAGCCTCATCCACTACCTCTGCAGCCATGACCAGCAGCATCTTGCAGGCCTGCAATGGCTGGCAGGCAAGATCGACGCATCGACCGTCGATCAGTAAGAACAGGAGCCTCCATGGGCAACCGACTCTCCCAGATCGCCACCCGCACCGGCGACGACGGCACCACCGGCCTCGGCGACAACACGCGCGTGCCCAAAGACCACTTGCGCGTGCATGCGATGGGCGACGTGGACGAACTCAACTCGCAGATCGGCGTGCTGCTGTGCGAGCCCATGCCAGAGCCCGTGCGCGAGCTGCTGGTCGACGTGCAGCACCAGCTCTTCAACCTCGGCGGTGAGCTGTCGATGCCGGGTTTCACGTTGCTGAAGGCCGATGCGCTGCTGCAGCTGGACAACGCGCTGGCCGAGCACAACGCCGCGTTGCCGCGCCTGGCCGAATTCATCTTGCCCGCCGGCACGCGCGCGGCATCGCTCGCGCATGTGTGCCGCACGGTGGCGCGGCGCGCGGAGCGTGCGGTGGTTGCGCTCGGCGCCACCGCCGAACTCAACGACGCCTTGCGCCAGTACCTCAACCGGCTTAGCGACCTGCTCTTCGTGCTTGCACGCGTGCTCAACCGAATGAACGGCGGCGACGACGTCTACTGGAAGAGCGAGCGCATGGCACGCGCAGCCGCTGCAGAAGCCGAAGCAGACGACACCGACACCAAGGAGGTCCCATGAAATTCCCGATCAACACCCTTCGCACCTCGCTCGCCGTGACGATGGCTGCCGCGCTGTGGCTGCCAGCCGGTGCACAAGCCCAGAGCGCGGACAACCCGCCCCAGGCGCAACGCGCCCACACCATCAAGTCGCCCTCCCGCAGCGGCAAGGTCGTGGGCAGCGTGCAGCGCGGCACCAACGCCGCGGGCCGCGGAGTCAACCGCGCAGACGCTGCCACGCGACGTGGCGTGAACAACGTGTCGGAGAAGGCCAGCCGACCGGTGCGCAACGTGGGCGAGGCCTTTGGCCGCAAGTTGTCACCCGGTTCCAGCGGTCGCGCTGCACCGCCGCCTGTCGGTCCGCAGGGCAACGCGCCTTGATCCTCGCGGGTCAGTTTGGGGCGCGCTCACGCCGACGGGGGACATTCGCGGAGGGGAGTACCCGGTGTCATTCGCACGCACCCCGAACAAAACCTCCAAGGCACAAATGGCAAGAAACATCGAGATCAAGGCCCGTATCGACAGCGTAGACCGCGTCGCAAGCATCGCCCTAACGCTGGCCGACCAGGGCCCCATCGAGATCGCGCAGGACGACACCTTCTTCCGCTGCAACGACAGCGCCGACCGCCTCAAGCTGCGCACCTTCGCGCCCGACCGTGCCGAGCTGATCTTCTACCGCCGCGCGAACAGCACCGGACCGAAGGAGTCGTTCTACCTGATCACGCCCTGCAGCACGCCCGACGTGCTGCGCGAATCGCTCACGCTCGCATGGGGACAGGCCGGCCGGGTTCGCAAGCAGCGCCGGTTATTCATCGTGGGCCGCACGCGCGTGCATCTCGACCGTGTCGAAGGCCTCGGAGAATTCCTCGAACTCGAAGTGGTGCTGGAAGAAGGCGAGCCCGCCGAAGCCGGCACAGCCGAAGCACACGCACTCATGTCGCAGCTCGGCATCAGCATCGACCAGCTGGTGCAGGGCGCCTACGTCGACCTGATCAACGGTTGATCAGCGCCAGCCGGCAGCCTTGAGCTGATCCGCCAGAAGCTGCGCGACCTTTTCATAGCCCCGTGCATTGGCATGGATGCGGTCAGAGCGCAGCGACGAATCCGACAGGACGCTCGAATACACATTGGCGACCAGCAGCGCCTGCTGCGACTTCGCCACCTCTTCGTAGAACGGCGCATCGCTGAGCGAGCCGACGGCCGCGCGCATGGCGTCGGGCGCCGGCGTGGCCAGCACGGCGACGTAGGGCGTGTGCGCACGCGCCTGGGTGATCAGCTCGACGAGGTTGTCGCGCGTTGCCGAGGCCGACACGCCGCGCAGCATGTCGTTGCCGCCGATGCCGATCAGGATCGCGTCGTAGCTCTGGGCACTCAGCAGGCCCGGCAAGCGCTGCAGCGCGCCTTCAGAGGTGTCGCCGTTGACGCCCGCGTTCTCGACCTTCCAACCCGTGAGCTCGCCCAGTTTCACGGGCCAGGCTGCGTCGGGCGGTGCGCCATAGCCATGGGTCAGGCTGTCGCCCAGGGCCAGCACGTGAGCATCGGATTTCAGCGCGGTGGCCGAGGCCTTGCGCTTGCCGCAGGCCGACAGAAGGGTGATGGCAGGCACGCCGGCCAGCAGGTGGAGGAGGTGTCGTCGCTTCATGTGGCGCGCAGCTTAAACGCAGCCTGAGGGCGCACGGGCGCTTGTCCCTTTGCTCGGAAAGCGCATAAGCCTCCCCGTTTTTGTTCGTTCCCGGCCGGTGGGCGCAGGCGAAGAATCGTTGCCCTGCACCTTCATTCATCTCCGGGGTTCGACACCATGCCGCTGCTCACTCGCCACCGCTTCCTGCGTCATGTGGCCGCTCTCTCCATGGCCTTGCTGGCCGCGCCCGTCGTCGCCTGGGCCGCGCCCGCCACCGGCGAGCCCGTGTGGTTCGGCGTGAGCGGGCCGCTCACCGGGCAGAACGCGCAGTACGGTGCGCAGTGGAAGGCGGGCTTCGACCTTGCCCTCGAACACATCAACGCGCAGGGCGGCATCCACGGCCGGCCGCTAGCCTACAACTTCGAGGACAGCCAGAGCGATCCGCGGCAGTCGGTGGCCATTGCGCAGAAGCTGGTGAACGACAAGCGCGTGCTCATCGAGCTCGGCGACTTCTCCAGCCCGGCCTCGATGGCCGCCTCGCCCATCTACCAGCGCGCGGGCCTGGTGCAGCTGGGCTTCACCAACTCGCACCCCGACTTCACCAAGGGCGGCGACTACATCTGGAGCCCTTCGATCAGCCAGGCCGACGCGCAGCCGCTGCTCGCCGAACTCGCGGTGAAGACGCTGGGCTTCAAGCGCATCGCCGTGCTGTACCTCAACACCGACTGGGGCCGCACCAGCAAGGACGTGCTGGTGAAGGCCGCGCAGGAACGCGGCGCGCAGCTCGCGATTGCCGAGGGCTACCAGGCCGATGAGAAAGACTTCCGCTCGACGCTGGTGCGCGTGCGCGACGCCAACCCCGACGGGCTGGTGCTCATCTCCTACTACCCTGACGGCGCGCTCATCGCGGGCCAGGTGCGCAGCGTGGGCCTCAAGCAGCCGATCGCCGCCGTAGGCTCGGTGTATTCGCCGAAGTTCATCGAGCTCGGTGGCGCGGCAGTGAACGGCATCTACACCAACACCGCCTTCTATCCCGAGGAGCCGCGCGCCGAGGTGCAGGACTTCGTGAAGAGCTTCCGCGCGAAGTACGGCAAGGAGCCAGACGCCTTCAACGCCTATGCCTACGACGCAGTCGTGTACGCCGCTGCAGCGCTACGCCAGGCGGGCCCCAAGGCCGACCGCAAGGCCGTGCGCGATGCGTTCTACAAGATCAAGGACGTGCCCAGTGTGATCTTCGGCAAGGCGAGCTTCGACCCACAGACGCGCCGCGTGATCGGCGTGAAGAGCGTCAACCTCGTCGTGAAGGACGGCAAGTGGGCGCAGGTCGACGAGAAGGCAGCCGTGGCAGTGGCCAGGTAGTCGATGAGCTTCACCTCCTTCTTCGACTACACCGTCAACGGCCTGATCATCGGCAACATCTATGCGTTGCTGGCGGTCGGCCTCGCATTGATCTTCGGCGTCTCGCACCTCATCAACTTCGCGCACGGCTCGGTGTACACGGTGGGCGCGTACATCGGCTGGGCGTCGATCACCTTCCTGCACACGCCGCTGCCGGTGACCATCCTGCTGGTGGTGCTCGGCTCGGGCGCGCTCGGCATGCTGATCGAACGCGTGGGCCTTCGCCCGCTGCAGGGCGCGGCACGCATCGCGCCGCTGCTGGCGACCATCGGCATCAGTTTCGTGCTCGACATCGTCGTGCAGCTGGTGTTCAGCCCAGACCCGCGCTCGCTGCCCACGCAACTGCCCGACTGGCGCCTGCAGATCGGCACCGGCACCATCGGTGCGCTCGACATCCTGATCGCGGGCATCGGCATCGCGAGCGCGGCCGTGCTGTTCGTCTTCCTGCGTTTCACGAAACTCGGCTGGGCCGTGCGCGCCACCGCACAAGACCGCGACGCGGCCCAGCAGATGGGCGTGGACGTCGACCGCGTGAACCAGACCGTGTTCGCCATCGCCGCCGCGCTTGGCGGTCTCTCGGGCCTGCTGGTGGGCATGTACTACAACAGCATCAGCCCGGCGATGAGCTTCCAGGCCACGCTCAAGGGCGTGGTGGCCACCGTGGTCGGCGGCGTGGGCAACGTGCCGGGCGCCATCGTCGGCAGCCTGCTGCTGGGGCTGATCGAGAGCTATGGCGTGGCGATCCTCGGCACGCCGTATCGAAATCTCTTCGCCTTCGCGCTGCTGCTGGTCATCCTGGTGTGGAAGCCCAACGGGTTGTTCGGACGCAAGCGCGCGTTGCCGCCGGAGCCGCTGACGGGCACCTTCATCGCACCGAGCAAGCCGTGGCATGTGCCGCGGCGTCTGCTCCTTGCGTTGTTTGTAGCAGCGGTGGCGTTGCCGCTCTTCGATCCATCGCCGTACCTGCTGCAGACGCTCACCAATGCGTGGCTCTACGGGGCGCTCGCGTTGAGCCTCACGCTCGTTGCCGGCACCATCGGGCAGATCTCGCTGGGTCATGCGGGGCTGCTGGCCATCGGCGCGTATGCATCGTCGCTGCTGGTGCTCGACCTGCACCTGCCGGTAGGCACAGGCATCGTGCTCGCGGGCATCCTCACCTCGCTGATCGGTACTGCGCTGATCTTCCCTGCCTTCAGGCTGCGTGGCCACTATGTATCGATTGCCACGCTCGGCATCGGCGAGATCGTGGCGCTCACCATCCTCAACTGGGAAAGCCTCACGCACGGGCCCATCGGCGTCTCGGGCATTCCGCCGCTCTCGCTGTTCGGGCGCGATGCATCGTCGAACGAGGCTGTCTACTGGGCGTCTTTCGGCGCGATGGTGCTGCTGGCGTTGCTGCAATGGCGCCTGCTGCGCTCGCACCTGGGCCGCACCTTCCGCGCGGTGCGCGAAGACGAAGTGGCCGCGCGCGCTTACGGTGTGAGCCCCGATCGCTACAAGGCGCTGGCCTTCGGCTTCGGCGGTTTCGCGGCCGGCGTGAGCGGTGCCTTCACTGCGCACATGTACTCGTACATCAATCACGAGACCTTCGGTTCGCAGATCTCGATCCTCGCGCTGACGATGGTGATCCTCGGCGGGCTCGGGAACATCAGCGGCGCTCTGCTCGGCGCGGTCGCGCTCGTGAGCCTGCCAGAGCTGTTCCGCGTGACGGCCGAGTACCGCATGCTGATCTACGGCGTCGCGCTGCTTCTCTTGATCCGCTTCCGCCCGCAAGGCCTGCTGGGCACCGTCTGAAAGAACACATCCCCATGAGCCACCTCAACGACTACCTCGCCGAGAAACGCGCCGCCGTGCTGGCACGCAATGCCGCCGTCGAAGCGGGCACCGCACAGCCTGTGCAACTGAAGGCCAGCGTGAAGGCAGAAGGCCGCAGCGGCGTGCGCCGCCTGCGCATCCGCGAGCACCAGATCATCAGCGACAGCCCGCCGGACTTTGCGGGCTACAACCTCGGCCCCAGCTCGCCCGAGTTGCAGCTGGGCGTGCTCGGCACCTGCGTCACGCACATCTTCCTGATCCAGGCGGCCGAACGGCAGGTGCCGCTCGAAAGCCTCGAAGTGGAAGTGACCGGCATCATCGATCCGCGCGGCGGCAAGCCGGGCCATGAGAAGACACCGATCTGGCCGCACGAGATCGGCTACACGGTGCACATCGATTCGCCCGCGAGCCACGAAGATATCGACGCGCTGTTCGAGGCGGTGGAGCGCAACTGCCCGATCCTCAACCTGCTGCGCAATCCGCAGACCATCCGCGCCGAGGTGAAGCTGGTCAACTCGAAGGCGCAAGCGGCGAAGAAGGAAGCCGATGCCATCGCTGCTTGAGATACGCGGCCTCGTGCGCCGCTTCGGCGGGCTCACGGCCGTCGATGCCGTCGACCTGCACGTGGGCGAGGGCGAACTGCTGAGCGTGATCGGGCCGAACGGCGCGGGCAAGACTACGCTGTTCAACCTCGTCACCGGCCTCGACAAGCCCGACGCGGGGCAGGTGCTGTTCGACGGACAGGACATCACCGGACTGCCGGCAGAGCAGCTCGCGCAGCGCGGGCTGGCGCGCACCTTCCAGCATGGGCGTGTGTTCGCGAACCTCTCGGTGCTCGACAACGTGCTGGTCGGCGCACACACGCGGCTGCGCGCCGTGAAACCTCGCATCGGTGGTGTGCCAGGGTTGGGTGCGTTGGCCGAACTCGCGCTCGCGCTGGTGCAGCCCGGTGCCGTGCGTCGCGAAGAACAGGCGCTGCGTGAGGAGGCACGAGAAATCATCGCGCTCTTCGGCGAACGCCTCGCACCGCGCGTCGACCATCCCGCGTACAGCCTCTCGTACGCCAACCGCCGCCGCGTGGAGATCGCACGGGCGCTGGCGCTCAAGCCGCGCTTGCTGCTGCTCGACGAACCCACTGCCGGCATGAACGAGAGCGAGACGGCGGAGATGCTGGAGATCATCCGCGGCCTGAAGGCGCGCGGCCAGACCATCCTGCTGATCGAGCACAAGCTCGACCTGGTGATGCAGCTGTCCGACCGCGTGGCCGTGCTCGACGACGGCCGCAAGATCGCCGAAGGCCTGCCCGACGAAGTGCGCAACGACCCGGCGGTGATCGAGGCGTACCTGGGCCATCGCCATGTCGGAGAGGCGGTGCCCGCATGATCGCCACCGTCGCGCGCACCGGTCTTTCTCCTTCGCCCCTCTGGGGAGAGGGCAGGGACGAGGGGCTGCCCGAACGCGCCGCTGCACCTGCTTCCAGCGGGTCGCTGCAGCCCCTGCTCCAGCTCAGGAAGATCAACAGCTTCTACGGCCCCGTCCAGGCCCACTTCGACCTCGACATCGAAGTGCGCAAGGGCCAGATCGTCAGCCTGCTCGGCGGCAACGCCAGCGGCAAGTCGACAACAATGAAGATCGTGCTCGGCCTGCTCAAGCCGCGCTCGGGCGAAGTCAATTTCAACGGCGAGTCGACGCTCGGCCTGAGCACGCCGCAGATCATCCGCCGCGGCATAGGCTCGGTGCCCGAAGCGCGCCGCCTGTTTCCCGCAATGACCGTGCGCGAGAACCTGCTGATGGGCGCCTACGCGCGCAGCGACCGCAAGGCCGTGGCCGAAGACCTCGAACGCATGCTGGAGCTGTTTCCGCGCGTGGCCGAGCGTATCGAGTTCCAGGCCGGCACGCTCTCGGGTGGCGAGCAGCAGATGGTGGCGATGGCGCGCGCGCTCATGGGCCGCCCGCAGCTCATCTGCATGGACGAGCCGACCATGGGCCTGTCGCCGCTGTACGTCGACAAGGTGCTGGAGCTCATCGCGCGTATCAACAGCCAGGGCGTGTCGGTGTTCATGGTCGAGCAGAACGCGAGCCTTGCGCTGCAGATTGCGCATCACGGCTATGTGCTGCAGACGGGGCGCATCGTGCTCTCGGGCCCGGCGCGCGAGCTGCTGGCCGATGCGCGCATCCGCGATGCCTACCTTGGCGGTGATGGCGCGGCGCGCACTGCTTCCTGATCCGGCCATCCACGGGAGAAAACACATGCCATTGAAACTCGACCACATCGTCATCGCGGTGCACGACCTCGAACGCACCATTGCCGACTACGGCGCGCTGGGCTTTCACGTGCTGCGCGGCGGCGACCATCCGGGCCGTGCCACGCACAACGCGCTGGTGGTGTTCGGCGACGGCAGCTACTTCGAGCTGATTGCATGGCGCGAACCGTCGCCCACCGAACGCTGGTGGCAGCTGCTGCAACGCCACGGCGAAGGCATCGTCGATTTCGCGCTGCTGCCGCGCGACACCGCCGCCACCGTGGCCGACGCGAAGGCGCGGGGGCTCGCACTCGATGGCCCGCTCGACGGCGGCCGCGTGCGCCCCGATGGCGAGCGCCTGCGCTGGCAGACGGCGCGCGCCCCGTCTGCCGACTTGCCCTTCCTGTGCGGCGACCTCACGCCGCGCGCATTGCGCGTGCCCGAAGGCGATGTGCGCGTGCATGCCAACGGCGCGCTCGGCGTGGCGAGCCTGGCCATTGCGGTGCGCGATCTCGACGCCACGCTGGCGCGCTACCGCGCCTTGCTCGGCACCGTGCCCGACGATGCCGACACGCACATCGGCGAGCCCGTGGCGGTGCCCGGCAGCAACGTGCGGGTGGCGATCATCGCGTTGGGAGGCAGCGTGCTCGTGCTTTCATCGCCGCGCGAGAACAACAATGAGCCGGATGCGGAGGAGGGCAGCGGCATCCTCGCGCAACGCATTGCGGCGCGCGGTGAGGGCCCGTATGCGCTGGTGCTGCATACCGACAGGCCGCAATCTACCGGCACCTTCGACCTTGCACGTGCGCATGGCGCACTGATCGAACTCGACCTGCCACCGCTGGACCGTCACGTGAAGCACGGCAGCAGCTCGCGCAGCGACCAGGTCAACAGCCTGGTCGGCGGATGAGCTGGCCGTTGCCGCACCCTTGAGCATCTTGTATCGACGTTAGTGCCCGCCGAGATGTGCCTTGCGCAGCCCGGCCTGCATCTTCTTCTGCATACTGGCACTGCTTGCATTCAACAAGCGGTTGTTTCAGTCCTCATGAAGGAGAACCGGTATGAGAAAGCTCATCCTCCAGATGCAGATGTCGGTCGACGGCTATGTCTCGCCGGCCAATGGCAACCTCGACTGGCAACTGTGGGGCTGGGGCGAGCGCTGGGCCTGGGACGACAGACTGAAGCAAGACTTCAACGCCGTCTTCGAAGATATAGACACCATCCTGCTGAGCCGGCTGATCGCGGAAGAGGGCTACCTCGACCACTGGGGTCGCGCGGCGAAGAACTTTCCTGCGAACCCGCACTACGCCTTCGCACAGAAGATCGTCGATGCACGCAAGGTGGTGCTCACCGACAAGCTCGCGGCCTCGCGCTGGGAGCGCACAGTCATCGCGCGCGGCGGAATGGCCGAGGAGGTGAATGCGCTGAAGCGTAAACCGGGCAAGGACATCATCACCATCGGCGGTGTCGGCTTCGCATCCGCGCTGGTTGCGGCGGGGCTGGTCGACGAGTTCCAGTTCTTCGTGAACCCCATGGCGGTGGGCGCGGGGCGTTCGGTGTTCCACGACCAGCGCAAGGGCCACAAGCTGCGGCTGCTGCGTTCGACGGGCTACGAATGCGGCATGGTGGTCAACTGCTACACGCCGGGTTGAGCGGTTTGAAGGACAAGGCGCCGCGCGGATACCAGCACTTACCTGATTTCACCTGACCGCGACCTGAAGTGCCCGAAGCGGACACAAGTGCGGCCCACAATGGACTCGTCATCAACGCATGAAGGAGTTCCAGATGATCAGCAATTCAAAGAGCATGGCAGTCGCCGCAGCAGCGCTCGCGATGTGCATGGCCGCAGGGAGCGCCTTTGCGCAAGACCGTCATGGCGATGGCCGCCCGGGCGATGGCCGTCCAGGCGACGGACGCTATGAACAGCGCGACCGCAATTTCGACCGCCGTGGTCCGCAAGGCGGTTACTACCGCGGCAACCAGGACTTCCGCGACGGCCGCCAGTTCGATCGCCGTGGCTTCCCGCAGCCGCATGCCGAATGGCGCCGTGGTGGCCGCGTGCCGCCCGAGTACCGTGGCCGCAACTACGTGGTGCAAGACTGGCGTGCCTACCGCCTGCAGCAGCCGCCCCGTGGCTATCAATGGGTTGGCGTGGGCGGAGACTTCGTGCTCGCGGCAATCGCCACCGGTGTGATCGCAAACATCATCGCTGGCCAGTAAACAGACGGCCAGTCGGGCAGACAGCACAAAAACCGCCACAGGCAACTGTGGCGGTTTTTCTTTTGATGGAACGCCGGAGCGGGTCTTCAGACCAGCGCGGTGGGCGCCGATTGGGCGCACACATTGCGCCCGGTGATGGTCAACCGCAGGCCGCCACCATGCCACTCGAGCCAGTTGAGGCTCACGTACGCGTCGATGTCGGCGTCGTCGATGCGGTCTGCCTGGCGGCTTTGCAGCAGCTCTACCGTTGCGGGCAAGGCTCGTCTCAATCTCTCACGCCGCTCGGCTGCATTGGCCGCCTTGAGGGCGGCCCTTGTTTGCTGTTGCTGCTGCTGCGGGGTCGATGCCATTGCTGATCCGTTTCCAGGAAGCCAGGGAATTAACCCGAATGTACGCCCCTTGTGTGAAGCTGCATTCTTCTTTTTTAACCATTCTGTCGTCCGCAGTACACACCACGCCGCAGCCTCTGGACAGGCTTTAGATTTCGTAGTGAGAGGCCCTGGCCTCGTCGCCCAGAGCCTTTTCGACGACCGCGCGCGTCAGCGTCGGCGCGAACGACTCGATGAAGGCATAGACGTACTTGCGCAGGTAAGTGCCACGCCGCACCGCGAGCTTGGTGAGGTTGATGCCGAACAGCCGCCCCGCATCGAGCGCGCGCAGCTGCGTATCGCGCTCGGCTTCGTAGGCCACACCGGCGACGATGCCAATGCCCAGGCCCAACTGCACGTAGGTCTTGATCACGTCGGCGTCCATCGCGGCCAGCACGATGTTGGGCTGCAGCCCGCGCTGCTCGAAGGCTTCGTCGATGCGCGAACGGCCCGTGAAGCCCGTGTCGTAGGTGATCAGCGGATAGCGCGTGAGCGCTTCGAGCGTCAGCGGGGCGTCGAGCAATGGATGCTCCGGCGGCACGATCACCGAATGCGTCCAGCGATAGCAGGGCAGGGCAACCAGCTGCGGATAGTCGCCCAGAGCCTCTGTGGCGATGCCCACGTCGGCCTCGCCATCGAGCAGCATCTGCGCGATCTGCTTGGGAGAGCCCTGGTGCAGGTGCAGCTTCACGTTCGGAAACTGCGTGCGGAATTCCTGCACCGCCACCGGCATCGCATAGCGCGCCTGCGAGTGCGTGGCCGCCACCGAGAGCAGGCCGCTCTGCTGCGCGACGAATTCCTGGCCCGCATGGCGCAGGTTGCTGCTCTCCATCAGCATGCGCTCGATGATCGGCAGCACGTGCCCGCCGGGCTCGGTGAGCCCCGTGAGCCGCTTGCCGGCGCGCACGAAGAGCTCGATGCCGAGCTCCTCTTCGAGCTCGCGGATCTGCCGGCTCACGCCGGGCTGGGAGGTGTGAAGGGTGTGGGCGACTTCGGTCAGGTTGAAGCCGCAACGAACGGCCTCGCGTACCGAGCGCAGTTGTTGAAAGTTCATCTGGCGCGGAAGAGTCATCAGGGCCCCGGTTGGGACCGACCGGCGATTCTCGGCAGAAGTGCTTATTCGGGGAACGATGCGTTTGTAGGTTTCACATGAGTAAAACATCTTTAAGGCGCTCCAGGAGTGGCTGCTTGAAATTTCGCACGACTGTGCTAAAGTTTGCTGCATGGACGCCAAGACCCAGAAGAGCGAACTCACCCGCGCCGCCATCGTCGGCGCGGCGATGAACCTTGCGCTGGCCGAAGGCCTGGAAGCGATCACGCTGCAGGCCGTGGCCAGCCGGCTGGGCCTGTCCAAGAGCGGCGTGTTCTCGCGCGTGGGTTCGCGCGAGGCGCTGCAGAAGGCCGTCATCGAAGAGTACGGCCGCGGCTTCCTGGCCGAGGTGTTCGTGCCCGCCATGCAGAAGCCCAAGGGCCTGCCCCGGCTCAACGAGATCGTCGCGCGCTGGATCGCCCGCACGCGCGACGTTGAAATGCACACCGGTTGCCTCTACACAGCCGGCGCCTTCGAGTTCGACGACCGCGAAGGCGAGTTGCGCGACATGCTGCTGGGCGAGATCACCCGCTGGCGCGCAGCGCTGCGCCGCACCGTGCTGCAAGCCATCGAGACCGGCGAGCTCAAGGCCGACACCGACCCCGCGCAGCTCGTGAGCGAGCTCAACGGCCTGACCATGACCCAGCTGCACGACGCGCGCTTCCTGCGCGATCCGCAGGCGGCCGACCGCGCCATGCAGACCTGGCAGCGGCTTCTTTCCAGCTACCTCGCCTGACCTGTTCACGAAGCAGGCGGATCTCTCACGTTTCCATTTGCCAGAATTTCGCACAGTCGTGCGATAAACAGGAGAAGCACCATGCTGATCATTGCCCTCTTTCTTGCCGCCTACGCGCTCGTCGTCGGTGCCAAGGGCCTTCGCGACACCTTGCGTAGCCTGCCCCGAAGCAACCAGGACTGGGTCTGGTACTGAACGCCCTGAAGGAACGCCACGCCATGACGAGCACTTCCTCGCCGGCCGCCGGCCATGCCGCGCAGTCGAACTACTACAAGCCCAGCCGCACGATGCGCGCGCTGCGCTTCGGCCTGACCACGTCGCAGCGGCTCTGGCCCGCGCTGGGCGTGCGCGCCGCCTACCGCCTGTTCGGCACGCCGCTGCCGCCCAAGTGGCTCTACCGCGGCCAGGGCCCCGGCGCGGAATGGCGGCGCGAGGGCTGGGCCTTCGAAGACGCGAGCGTCGGCATCTACCACCTGGCCGCGCAGGACTCGGGTGCCGAGTCGGCGCCGGTGGTGCTGCTGGTGCATGGCTGGGGCGGGCACGCGGGGCAGATGCTGCCGCTCGCGCAGGCCGTGGCGGCTGCGGGCCTGCGGCCCGTGCTGCTCGAGCTGCCGGCGCATGGCCGCAGTGCGGGCACGATGAGCAACTCGCCGCAGTTCGCGCGCGCCATCGCCTACGTCACGGCCCGGCTTGCGGCAGGTGGCCACGCGTTGCGTGCCGCAGTCGCGCACTCGCTTGGCGCCAACGGGCTTGCGCTCGCTGCGGCGCGCGGCTTGCCGGCAGAGCGACTTGTGCTGCTCGCGCCGCCTGCCTCGCCGCGCGAATACACGCGCTACTTTGCACACACCTTCGGTCTCAACGAAGCCACGCGCCTGTCGATGCAGCGGCTGTTCGAATCGCGCGAAGGCGTGCTGATGCCGCAGCTGGAGCCGGCCGCCGTGGGCCCGCGCATCGCGCAGCCCACGTTGATCGTGCATGACCGCGACGATCGCGTGAACCGCTTTGCCGACGCCGAGGCGTATCGCGACGCGATAGCGGGCGCCCGGCTCGTGGCTACGCAGGGCTGGGGGCATCGCCGCATCCTCAAGGAGGCCGAGGTACTGGCGCAGGTCACGCGCTTCGTGGCGGCGGACTGAACCCGCGCTACCAGGTGGGGTGGACAGGGGGGAACACCGGCCTGAACAGGTGCCGCCGCACGATCTCCCCATACCCCCGGTAATAGAAATTGCCGTTCGCCTCGAGCACCGCCGCGCGATGCTTGCGGAAGTACACCGGTATCTCGTACCAGGGCATGGTGGGCGCGCGGTGGTGCACGTGGTGCAGGTTGTTGAAGAGGTACAGCAGCCCGAACACGAGATTCGATTCGACGATGGCCACGCGCTCGTGCGGCGTATCGGCCCAGCGATGCTCGGTGAAGGTACGCAGCGACCCCAGCATCATCCCCGGGTACACGAAGTACAGCAGGTACTCGCCGAAGCCCATGTCGCAGACGGCGGTCACGTAATACAGCACCGGCGCCACGCTCAGCGCATGCCAGAGCCACGTCGGCAGGCGCGAGAAATTGCCCGACAGCACCTGGGCGGTTTCGAAGCGCACCAGCTTCCACAGCCGCAGGAACGGCCCCAGCACCACGCGGAACGCGATCGTCTGGTTGGCCATGTAGATCCATCGCCACACCGGGCCGTAGCCCGCCCATGCGGGTGCCGAGTGGTAGGCGCTTTCGTTGTCGCGCTCCGGGTGCGTGAGGTGGAAGTTGACGTGGTGCGAGCTGTGGCCGCGGTTGTAGAACGGATACGGCAGCCACAGGTTCAGCGGCGGCCACACCACCGCGTGGCGCAGCCATTTCGGAAGGTGGCGCATCGCATGGATGCTCTCGTGCTGCAGCGAGAAGTGAAGTTGCGCGAGAAAGCCGCCGGCAAGGAACAGCGCCCAGCCCGGCAGCGCCGCGTGCCACCACAGCAACGCGGCCCATGCGGCATAGAGCACGGTGGCCAGCAGCAGCGTGGGCACTTCGTAGTGCCACCACCAGTGCCGGCGTGTGCGTGCCAGGGCGATGGACGGGTCGGCAGTCGTTGTCATGGTGCGAAGGACTGCGATGCTAGGCATGAAGAACCTGTCTGCATGCGCGCATTTCGCATAAGCATCGGCGTGAAACTTCTTTCCCGCATTGGCGCTATGCGGTCTACGCTTGGTGTTCTTGCCGTTGTTCAGGGTGCGATCACGCCGATGGGGGACATTCGCGGAAGGGAGTACCCGGTGTCATTCGCACGCACCCCGAAAGCAAGTACACATGAATCCGACCAGGGCAAAAACCGTCACCCCCGCAGACCTGCAGGCTCTGCTGCTGCAAGAGCCCGCAGCCGAGCTGGCGCTGCTCGACGTGCGCGAAACCCGGTGGTTCGTCCAGCGCCACCCCAACCTCGCGCGCAACGCACCCTTCAGCGGGCTCGAGCTCCAGGCCGGCACGCTGGTGCCGCGCCGCTCCACGCCCGTCGTGCTCTACGACGACTACAACGCGCCCGACGGCGTTGCACAAGCCGCCGTGGCCGTACTCGCGCGCCTGGGCTACACCGACGTGCGCACGCTCGACGGTGGCCTGCAGCGCTGGGTGACCGAAGGCCTGCCCGCCATCGACGGCTACGGCACGCTGGTCAAGGCCTTCGGCGACCGCGTGCGGCTGCACTACGGCACGCCGGCACTGCCCATCGAGGCGCTGCGCGCACGCCAGCGCGAAGGCCGGCCGACCACGCTGGTCGATGCGCGGCCGCGTGCCGAGTTCGAATTTCTCTCGCTGCCCGGCGCGCGCAATCACGCAGGCACCGAGCTGGCGCTGCGCCGCTTCGAGCCGCACGGGGCCGACGACCATCTCTGGGCCATCAACTGCTTCAGCCGCACACGCGGCATCGTCGGCGCGACCACGCTGCGGCTGCTGGGCCGCGCGCCCGATGCAGTGTTCGTCGAGGACGGCGTCATGGCCTGGGGCCTGCAGGGCGCACCGACCGTGCAGAACGCAGCCCCCAGCGACGAACTGCCCCCCGAATCCCCCGAAGTGCTGCGCCGCATCGCCGACGACCTGCTCGAGCGCTTCGCCTTGCCCGTGGCCGACGCCGCACAGCTCGCCCGCTGGCGCGACGACAACGACCGCACCCTCTACGTCTTTGACGTGCGGCCTACCGCCGACCCGGCCTTCGTGGGCACAGGCGTGCAGCAGGTACCGGGTGGCCAGCTGCTGATGCATTTCGAGAACCTCGTCGGCACGCGCGGCGCGCGCATCGTGCTGCTCGACGATCCGGCGCATCGGCTGCGCGCCGCCATCACCAGCTTCTGGCTCACGCAGCTCAACCAGGCCGAGATCTACGTCTACGAAGGCGAGCTGGCGCCGGACCAGGCACCGCCTGCCACCGCAGCGACGGTGAACGATGCCCCTTCGCCTCTCGCCCCCGACGCGCTGGCCCAGCTGCGCAGGAACGGCGCTGTCACGGTGATCGACGTCGGCCCCAGCCTCGACTACGAGCGCGGCCACCTGCCGGGCGCGCTCTACATGCTGCCGGCCTCGCTGGCGCCATTGGCTTCGCACGCCGTGGCTGGTCGCACACTGGTCTTCACCTCGCCCGACGGCACGGCCGCCGCCCGCGTGGCGCGCGATGCGCACCAGCGCTGGCCGGGTTCGGGGGCGGTGTTCACCTGGCTCCAGGGCGGAACACAGGGCTGGAAGGCTTCTGGCAGGCCGCTCGCGACCGCTTTCGTGGCGGCCCAGCTGCTGACCCCCTTCGACGACGACTGGGGCTCGGTAATGCGCGTGTTCGGTCCGCGCCGCGATGCGGCCTGGGCCGACTACCTCGCGTGGGAACGCGCATTGACAGAACGGGTCCTGCAGGACCCGTCCGTGCGCTTTCGCTTCTTTCCGCTCAGCGCGCCGGCGCAGGAGTCGGGTCGGGCAGCTCGATCTTGATGTCGAGCACTTCGAGGTTGTCCTGGGTCTCCAGGTGCACCTTGATGTCTTCCGCGTTGATGGACACGTACTTGGAAATCACCGCCACCAGCTCGCGCTGGAGTTCGGGCAGATAGTCGGGCCGCTTCTTGCCGCTGAGGCTGGACCGCTCGTGGGCGAGGATGATCTGCAGCCGCTCCTTCGCGACGCTGGCAGTCTTCTTCTTTTCGCCCAGCAGGAACGAGAGAAAGGACATGGACTACTTGCCTCCGAAAATCCGCTTGAAGAAGCCCGGCTTCTCGGCGTCGACGAAGCGCATCGGCTTGTCTTCGCCGAGAAAGCGCGCCACCACGTCGCTGTAGGCCTGCGCCACGTCGGTTTCCTTGTCGTGGATCGCGGGCACGCCCTGGTTGGAAGCGTGCAGCACGCTTTCCGACTCGGGGATCACGCCGATCAGCTTGATGCGCAGGATGTCCTGGATGTCTTCGAGCGACAGCATCTGCCCGCCCGCCACCCGGTTCGGGTTGTAGCGGGTGATGAGCAGGTGCTCCTTGATGGGCTCGCTGCCGTCCTTGGCGCGCTTGGTCTTGCTGCTGAGCATGCCCAGGATGCGGTCCGAGTCGCGCACCGAAGAAACCTCGGGGTTGGTCACCACCAGCGCCTCGTCGGCGAAGTGCATGGCCATCATGGCGCCGGTCTCGATACCCGCGGGCGAGTCGCAGACGATGTATTCGAAGTCCATCGCGGCGAGGTCGGTCAGCACCTTCTCCACGCCTTCCTGCGTGAGCGCTTCCTTGTCGCGCGTCTGCGATGCGGCCAGCACGAACAGGTTGTCGCACTGCTTGTCCTTGATGAGTGCCTGGCTCAGGTTGGCTTCGCCCTGGATGACGTTGATCAGGTCGTACACCACGCGGCGTTCGCAGCCCATGATCAGGTCGAGGTTGCGCAGGCCCACGTCGAAGTCGATCACCGCCGTCTTCTTGCCCGCGAGCGCGAGGCCCGACGCGAAGCTGGCGCTCGTCGTCGTCTTGCCGACGCCGCCCTTGCCCGAAGTCACCACCACAATTTTGGCCATGGCCATTCCTTCTTGTTTCGATTCAGTTGTTGCTTGTCAGGGTCGCCGCGTTCCTTGAGCCGGTGATCCGGGTCATGGAATAGCGTCGATCGCAATTTTCTTGCCGTCCAGCCGCACCTGGGCCGACTTGCCCAGCACCGTGTCGGGCAGCGGCACCTCGTTGGTCCGGTAGATGCCCGCAATGGCCACCAGCTGCGCTTCCATGCAGGTCGAGAAGATCCGCGCCTCGGTGTTGCCCCGTGCGCCGGCAATGGCCTTGCCGCGCAGCGGTGCGTACACATGCACGTTGCCGTCTGCGATGACCTCGGCGCCGAAGCTCACCACCGCCGTCACCACCACGTCGCCGCCCCGGGCGTACACCTGCTGGCCCGAGCGCAGCGGCTTGTCGATCAAGAGCGTGCCGTTGGCTGGCACCGGCACCTCGCGCACGATCTGCGGGGCCTCCGAGGCGGGCGCCTCGGCCGGTGGCGCCGGGGCGCGGGGTGCGGGGGCTGCAGGCATGGCCGCCACCGAAAGGCCGGCAGCCCGGGCCGCGGCGTTCTGCTCGGCATTGCCGCCGCGCACCGCGATGGGTTGGGTCTGGTGGCGCGCCAGCAGGCTGCGCAGGGCGGCAAAGTCGATGTCGCCGACGGTTTCGCCACCCTCGCCCTGTGCTTCCTGCAGCAGCGAGAGGTCGATCACCACCGGCTCCTGCTCGAAGAAGTCGGGCGAATCGGCCAGCTGGGCGTCGAGTGCCTCGGCCAGCACGTCCAGGTCGGACGTCTTGAGGATCACTGCGATCAGCGGCAGCGTGGCGCTCTTGAATTCGAAAACCGCCTTGGTGCGCGCGGCGGAGACATCGGCCATTGGAAAACGTCGGTGCGAAAAGCGTTGGAGTCTAACGGGCGCGGGCCAAACCCCGGTGACCTGCCCCCGCAACAGGCCCCTTGGAGAACACTTCTTTCATGAGGTTGCACTTTTCCGGGGGCTTCGCTTCAGTTCTTCGAACGGCCCAGCAGGGCATAAAGAATGATCGCGCCGAAGGTCGCGGTACCGATGCCGCCGAGAGCGAAGTCGCCGAACTTCAGCGTGAAGTCGCCCGTGCCGATGATCAGCGTGATGGCCGCTACGATCAGGTTCTTGTTCTGCGAGAAGTCGACCTTGTTGTCGACCCAGATCTTGGCGCCGGCAATGGCGATCAGGCCGAACACCACGATGCTCACCCCGCCCATCACCGGCAGCGGAATCGCCTGGATCAGCGCGCCGAACTTGGGGCTGAAGCCCAGCACCAGCGCGATGACGGCCGCTACCACGAACACCGCCGTCGAGTAGATGCGCGTAGCCGCCATCACGCCGATGTTCTCGGCGTAGGTGGTCACGCCCGTACCGCCCGCGGCGCCGCTCACCACCGTGGCAATGCCGTCGCCGATGAAAGCGCGGCCCATGTACGGGTCGAGGTTGCGGCCCGTCATGGCCGTCACCGCCTTCAGGTGGCCGAGGTTTTCCGCCACCAGGATGATCGCCACGGGCGCGATCAGCAGCATCGCGTTGGCCGTGAACACCGGCGTCGTGAAGGTCGGCAGGCCGAACCACGCCGCGTTGGCAATGCCGCTCAGATCGACCGGCTTGCCCATGCCCATGACGTTGGTCAGCACCGCATAGACCACAGTGGCCAGGATCAGCCCCACCAGGATCAGCAGGCGCTGCAGCATGCCGCGCGCGAACACCGCCACCAGGCCCACGCAGAGGAAGGTCACGGCCTGCATCCACGAGTCGAAGTTGCTGGCCGCCATGTTCTTGATCGGTACGCTCGCCAGGTTGAGGCCGATCACCGCCACCACCGCGCCCGTGACCACCGGCGGCATGAAGCGCTCGATCCACCCCGTGCCGACGGCCTGCACGATGGCCCCGATCAGGATGTACACCACCCCGCAGGCCACGATGCCCCCCAGAGCCACCGCGATGTTGGCGTTGGGCCCCTTGCCCGCATAGCCGCTGGCCGCGATCACCACGCCGATGAAGGCGAAGCTCGAGCCCAGGTAGCTGGGCACCTTGCCGCCGGTGACGAAATAGAAGATCAGCGTGCCGATGCCGCTCATCAGGATCGCGATGTTGGGGCTGAAGCCCATCAGGATCGGCGCCAGCACCGTGGCGCCGAACATCGCGATCACGTGCTGCACGCCCATGGCGCCGGTCTGCAGCCAGGGCAGCCGCTCGTCGGGCGCGATGACCGCGCCGTTGGCCAGCGAGGACGCGGGCCGTTCAGTCCAGTTGAACATTTCTTGTCTCCTCTTGTTGGTTGTTGGTGGGGCGTGATTGTGGTCGATGAACCCCGCTCTGAACACACCGCAAGAGAAGAAGGAATGGCAGCCGCCCGCCGCCGCACTCTGCCTCAGCGCGGCTGCAGCACCGCCATCGTGATGCGCGACACGCAGGTCAGTTCGCCCGCCTCGTTCGTCAGGTCGATCTGCCAGACCTGCGTGGTGCGTCCGCGGTGCACCGGCCGCGCCGTGCCGATCACCCAGCCGCTGGTGACGGAGCGGATGTGGTTGGCGTTGATGTCCAGGCCCACGGCGCGGTCGCCTTCGGGGGCCGAGTAGTGGGCGCCGCAGGAGCCCAGCGTCTCGGCCAGCACCACCGACACGCCGCCGTGCAGGATGCCGTAGGGCTGGCGGGTGCGTTCGTCCACCGGACAGCGGGCGCGGATGAAGTCGTCGCCCACCTCCAGGAATTCCATGCCCAGTGCCGATACGACGGTGCCCACGTGGTTGCGCGTCAGCGCCTCGACGGAGATTTCTTTTTTCCAGATACGCATGGCGTGCTTCTTTCTTTGTGCCTGTAACAGTGGCCAAAACTATAGCGATGGCGACTGACAAACCGAGTCGCCTTTGCGTGTTACCTTGAATCGATGAAGCACCCCGTCCGCCGCTGGCTCATTGGCATTGCCGTCGCACTGCTGCTGGGCGCGGGCGCGCTGGTGTGGGTGGTGAGCGCGCGCCTGCCCACCGACGACGAGGTGGCCGCGAAGATCGCCGAAGGCTTCGAGAAGCGCTTCGGCGTTGCCCTGAAGGTAGGCGGCGCCCACTGGTCGCTGTTGCCGGTGCCCGTGCTGGTGCTGTCCGACATCGCCACCGACCAGCCGCGCCCCATCACCCTGCGTCGCGCCACCCTGCGGCTGCAGCTTGCACCGCTGCTGCAGCGCGTCATTGCCGTGGACGAGATCGAAATCGAAAGCCTGGTGCTGCCGCGCGCCTCGGTGCGGGCGTTCCGCGGCAAGGGGCCCAAGCCGCAGGAGGGCAGCGGCAACGTCGTCGCGCTGCCCGCGCCATGGACGCTTGCCCCCGTGCCCGTGGAACTGCTGCGCTGGCGCGACGTGGTCTGGATCGACCGGCGCGACATCTCGCTGGCCTACGACGGCGACGTCCGCTTCGACCCTGGCTGGCGCCCGCGCCAGGCCCGGCTCGAGCGCGCCAGTGTCACGCCACCCGTGCGCCTGCGCCTGGACCGCCAGGCCGGACAGGACCGCTGGCGCACCCGCATCGACGCGGGCGGAGGCACCTGGAACGGCGTCTCCCGCTTGGAGACACTGCCCGACGGCAAGCTGCAGTTTTCCGCCGAACTGGAGCCGCGCCAGATCGACATCGAGAGCCTGGTGCAGGCCTTCGACCGCCGCACTTCGGTGGCGGGCAAGTTCTCGGGCAACACCACGCTCGTGGCCGAGGCCGGGAGCTCCGAGGAACTGGGCGCGCTGATCCGCAGCCTGCACACCCGCACCACCTTCTCGGTGCAGCCCGCCACGCTCACCAAGCTGGACGTGGCCAAGGCCGTCGCCACTGCAGGCGTCAGCCGCGGTGGCACGACGCAGCTGGACGAGCTCACCGGCACAGTCGACACCCAGGGCACGGAAGACGGCGTGGTGATCCAGTACACCAACCTCAAGGCCCGCTCGGGCGTGCTCACGGCAAGCGGCAACCTGAAGCTCTTCAACCGCAAGCTCGACGGCGAGATCGCGGTGGACCTTGTCGACGGCGTGATCGGCGTGCCGCTGAAGATCGGCGGCACCGCGAGCGACCCCGAGCTCTCTCTGACCGGCGCCGCGCTCACCGGCGCGGCCATCGGCAGCGCGGTGCTGCCGGGCGTGGGCACGGCCATCGGGGCGCGCGTGGGGCAGCAGGTGGAGAAGATGTTCGGCGGGAGCAAGCCGAAGCCCAAGCCCAAGCCGGCACCCAGGCCGCGCACCGGCCCTAGGCAAACGCCTTGATCGCCGCCGGCACCGTCAGCACCGCCGTGTAGTACCCCATGAACTGCACGCCGGTGTTGAACCCGATCGCGCGCGACAGCAGCCCGCCCAGCAGCCCCATCGTCAGGATCACCAGCAGCCCGAGCAGCTGGCCTTCCCATACGCTGATGACCACGATCAGCCCGACGAAGGTCGCGATGATCGCCTCGTGGCTCACCTTGCGCGACACGAACAGCGCCGCGCGGCGCGCGAAGTTCATCGTGAACGGATAGGCCACCAGGGCAGCGAGCACCACCGCCAGCATGCCGTAGCCCAGGAACTCCCAGTGGTTCAGCAGGTTGTGCAGGTTGTGCGTCTGGCCGGTGGCCGCATCGATGGTGAACACCGGCGGCGCGTTGAACAGCGGAGCGGCCGGGCCGGCCGCCACAGGGCTCAGCGGCAGGCCGATGGCGATCAGCGGGATCAGCGCCTCGGCGATGTAGGTGGCCTCGGTCACGCCGTTGCGCGCGGCCAGAGTGGTGGTGAGCCGGTGGTACGCATGCTTGATGCGCGAGCCCACCAGTTCGCCCAGCACCACGGTCATCGCGACCGGGCTGAACACGAAGGTGGCGCTGGAGATCGCGGCCGTCGCGAAGGTCCACTTCACCTGCGTGCGGTCCAGCACCTTGAACGGATTCGGGAAGTAGCCCGACCAGCCCTTCACGTCGGGGGCGAGCGAGAAGGTGCGGACCTTGTCGCGCTTCATGCGTGCGCGCGCCGCCGGCGAGATCACCGAGAACAGGTCGGCCACCAGCGGCCCGATGGCAATGCCCAGGAAGTAGCTGATGCCGAGCTTCACGCCGTACTTGCCGGTGAGCGCCTGCAGCGCCACGATCACCATCACGAACGGCACCAGCGTGGCCACCGAGGCCCAGCGCCCGCTGGAGAAGTACGCGATGGCCACGGCCGCCACCACGAAGATCCACGGGGCCGCCTTGGTGATGGCCGCGCCGTAGGGCGCCAGCAGCACCGCGAACAGCACGGCCAGCGGCACCGCGATGAAGGCCGCGATGATCGCGCCCGACACCATCTTGCGCAGCGCGATGTGCGGCACGCCGAGGTTGCGCAGCACGTTCGCATCCTGCAGCAGCGGCGTGGCCATGGTGTCGCCCGGAATGCCCAGCAGCGCGGTGGGCACCGCATGCGTCATGTGCTTGGCCACGGCCGCCG
Source organism: Variovorax sp. YR634 (assembly GCF_900106655.1). NCBI lineage: Bacteria > Pseudomonadati > Pseudomonadota > Betaproteobacteria > Burkholderiales > Comamonadaceae > Variovorax > Variovorax sp. YR634. The sequence goes on along the minus strand of NZ_FNOL01000012.1, from coordinate 101,985 downwards.
CCAGGAAGAAGGTGAACACGCCTTCGGGCGGCACGCCGAGCAGCACCACCAGCAGGGTGAGCGGCGCGAGCGTGGTGGTCTCGTCGGTGCCCGAGACCAGGCCGATGGCCGCGAACACGACGGCGCCGACCAGGCCCATGCCGGTAGCCACGAGGATCTGGTTCAGGAGTGCGGCATCGATCATGGCGCGGCTCCTTCGGTACGGCGAGCGCGGGGCTTGTACGACGCGAACAGGTCGTGGATTTCGAGTTCCTTCATCTCGCGCACCACGGCAGGCGGCAGGTCGTCCACCGAGCCGAGGTCGCCTTGCTCGCCGGCCAGTTCGGCCAGCACCTCCTCGCGCCAGCGCGGATCGGCCGCTGCTCCTTCGACGACTTCGCGCTTCGGCGTGAAGAGCTTTGCGCAGATCAGGCCCGACACCACGCAGCCGCCCAGGCCGGCGAGCATGGCGTAGGCCCGTGCCAGCTCGGGCGTGCCGACAGTGCTCATGAGCACGCGGCTGGCCACGAGGTAGCCCGTGAGGCTCACCGCGATGCCGATGGCGATCGACCACGCGAGGTGGCCCAGGTCGGCCGTGTCGCCCCATATCTCCACCAGCCGCCAGCGGGCGGGCGTTGCACTGTCTGCACTCATTTTTCGATGTCTCCGTCTGTGGTTATCTGACGGCCGTCTTGCGTGGCCGCCGCGGTGCTCGTCTGCTTACTTCTTGCGCAGCGCTTCGAGCAGTGCGACCGCGCGGTCGGTGCGCACGTCGTGCTCGACCGCCATCTGCTTCGCGATGCTGTCGACCTCGTCTCCGGTGGCGCCCGCGACCAGCGCAATGTTGCGGGCATGCAGCGCCATGTGGCCGCGCTGGATGCCTTCGGTGGCGAGCGCGCGCAGCGCGCCGAGGTTCTGCGCGAGGCCCACGGCCACCGCGACTTCGCCCAGCTCCTGTGCCGACTTCACGTCGAGGATCTTCAGCGCGAGCCGTGCGAGCGGGTGTGTCTTGGTCGCACCGCCGACCAGACCCACCGGCATCGGCATCTCGATGGTGCCGACCAGCGCGCCCGCGGTGTCCTTCTCCCAGGTGGTCAGCGAGGTGTAGCGCCCGCTGCGGCAGGCATAGGCATGCGCGCCGGCTTCCACTGCGCGCCAGTCGTTGCCGGTCGCGACGATCACGGGATCGACGCCGTTCATGATTCCCTTGTTGTGCGTCGCCGCGCGGTAGGGGTCGATGGCCGCGAAGGTGTATGCGTCGATCACGCCCTCGACCACCTCTTCGCCGCTGCGCTCGCGCGTGGCCAGCACCGAGGGTGCCAGCCGCACGCGGGCACGCGCCAGCCGCAGATCGGCCAGGTTCGACAGGATGCGCAGCCGCACCGTGCCGCCCGTGAGCTTCTCGACCAGCGGCGAAACCGCCTCGGCCATGGTGTTGACCGTGTTCGCGCCCATCGCGTCACGCACGTCGACGATCAGGTGCATCACCACCATCGCGCCGCGCGGCGTGTCGCCGAACACATGCACCTCGATGTCGCGGCAGCCGCCGCCCAGGCCGATCAGCACCTTGTCGCGGCTGTTCGCCACGGCAAGGATTTCGTCGCGCGCGCGCAGCAGCGCCAGTCGCGCGCCATACGGATCGGTGATGCCGATCACCTGCACCTGTGCGCGCATCAGCGGGCCGGTGCTCGAAGCCTCGAAACCGCCGCCCTCGCGCGCCAGCTTGGCCATGAAGGAGGCGGCGGCCACCACCGAGGGCTCCTCCACCGCCATGGGCACGAGGTAGTCGCGCCCGTTGACGGTGAAGTTGCCGGCCACGCCCAGCGGCAGCTCGAAGGTGCTGATCACGTTCTCGACCATGCCGTTGGCGCGGTCTACGCGGAGGGCGCCGGGCTGGGAAAGCAGTGCCACTTCATCCCCGGAGAGCGATGCGGCCTGCGCGATGTGGGCCAGGCGCTGCGCGGGCGTGAGTGCGCGGAAATTGGGAATGCGGGAATCGGCGACCATCGTTGCTTGTCTCTTCGGAAGATGAATTCGGAGCAGGCAATTTAGGTCGGCTGTACCGCCGGTGGAAGGCACAGTTTGGCGGGACAGTGCGGACAGTGGTGCGCGAAAGCGGGCCGCTGTGTCACAGTCGGCGCCCATGACCACCATTGCCGATTCGCTCGCCGAGACTCTCGCGCGCCAGATCGCCAGCGGCGCCTACAAGGCCGGCGACAAGCTTCCTTCTCTGCGCGAGCTTGCGCAGCTTCATCGCTACGCCAAGAACACCGTCGTGGCCGCCTTCGAGCTGCTGGTGTCGCGCGGGTTGGTCGAGCCGCGCCGCGGTTCGGGCTACTTCGTGCTGCCGCAGCAGGTGGTCAAGCCGGTGGAAGAAGACGCCGGCAGTCTCGGTCGCGCCATGGACATCGTGTGGCTCATGCGCGAGCAGCTCAAGACCCAGCCCGACGCCATTGCGGTGGGCGATGGCTTTCCACCGGTCGAATGGCTGGCCGACGTGCGGCTCGACAAGTACCACCCGAAGGTGGTCCGCACGGGGCTCGGCGCGCTGTTCCGCTACGGCAGCCGCTTCGGCTATGCGCCGCTGCGCGACCATCTCGTGCGCAAGCTGGCCGACTTCGGCATCGGCGCCGAGCCGCGGCAGATCGTGCTGACGCACGGCGCCAACGAGGCGATGGACATCGTCATCCGCTACTTCGTGCCTCCCGGCGGCAAGGTGCTGGTGGACGACCCTGGCTACTACCCCCTCTTCGGCAAGCTCAAGCTCGCGGGCGCGCAGGTGCTGGGCGTGCCGCGCCTGGCCGACGGGCCCGACCTCGAGGCGCTGGAGCGCCTGCTCGTTGCCGAGCGGCCGCGCCTGTTCTTCACGCAGTCGATCGCGCACAACCCCACGGGCTCCGACATCTCGCCCGCCAAGGCCTTCCGCGTGCTGCAGCTCGCGCAGAAGCACGACCTGCTGATCGTCGAGAACGATCCGCTGGCCGACTTCAAGCCCACCTCGCTGCCGCGCCTGGCCGCGCTCGACCAGCTGGAGCGCACGATCTACATCGGCAGCTTCTCCAAGTCGTTCTCCGCAGCGCTGCGCGTGGGCTTCATCGCCTGCGGCGCCGACCTGGCGAGCGACCTCGCGGACCTGAAGGCACTGATCCACGTGAGCAGTTCGGAGTATTGCGAGCGCACGGTCGACGTCATCCTGAGCGAGGGCCACTACCAGCGGCACCTCAATCGCCTGCAGGCGCGGCTCGGCGAAGCCACGCGCAACGCGATCAAGCTGTTCGACTCGGTCGACGCAGAGGTGTTCGCGCGCACCCCGCAGTCGCTCTACGTGTGGGCCGCGCTGCCCGGCGTGGCCGACTCGCTGGCCTTTGCGAAGGAGCTGCTGCCACGCAAGATCGTGATGGCGCCGGGGCGTATCTTCAGCGTCGATTCGACGCAGGTGTCGCGCTGGTCGCGCTTCAACGTGGGCGCCATGGCCGACCCGCGCTTCGCCAAGGCGCTGCGTACCACGCTGCGCTTCTTCAGCGCTTGAACTCCCCGTGGCGACCGGCACCACCGGCGAAGCGCGCCGCGCCGGCTTGGCCTTCGGCGAAAACCATCGGCACGCCCTGCGCACCCTCGCGGCGCAGCGCCTCGGGCAGCGGCATGTCCCACTGCCCGTAGGCGGAGCGGCGGTCGGCCAGCATGCATTGCTGCGGGAAGGCGGCGAGTTGATGGGCCAGCTCTTGCGCGGCGGCCAATGCGCCGCCGGATGGCGTCACACGGTTGACCAACCCCATCGTCAATGCTTCGGATGCGCCCACCGGACGGCCCGAAAGAATCATGTCGAGCGCGCGCCCCATGCCCACGATGCGCGGCAGCCGCACCGTGCCGCCGTCGATCAGCGGCACGCCCCAGCGGCGGCAGAACACGCCGAACACCGCGTCGTCGTCGGCCACGCGCAGGTCGGCCAGCAGCGCGAGTTCGAGGCCGCCCGCCACCGCATAGCCGTTCACCGCCGCGATCAACGGCTTCGACAGCGCCATGCGCGTCGGCCCCATCGGGCCGCTGCCACCGCCTTCGGTATCGAGCTCATTGCGCCGGGCCGGGTCGCCTACGGCCGAGAGGTCGGCGCCCGCGCAGAAGTTGCCGCCCGCGCCGGTCAGCACCGCGACGCGCAGTGCGTCGTCGGCTTCGAAGCGCTCGAAGGCCTCGCGCAGTTCGGCGGCCACGACGCCGTCGACCGCATTGCGCTTTTCCGGGCGGTTCAGCGTGATGGTGCAGACCGTGCGGTCCACGTCGTACGCCACGTACTGCATGGCCATGCGTGCATCCTTTCGGGCTAAATTACATTAGCGGTCGCTCGGTTGCATCGTAGGAAATATTTCTCTGTTTCGCAATTATGGACAAAGTATGTAATGTGCCGGTCGCCATCCCCAGCGCGCCGGAGCTGATCCTCGACCTGCTGGTGGCCGACGGCGGCACGCTGAGTTCGCAGGCGCTGTGCCGCGCGGGCGAACTCATGGGCATCGGCGAATCGACGCTGCGCGTGGGCCTGACCCGGCTCGCGGCCGAGGGCAAGATCGCGCGCGGCGAGCGGGGCAGCTACGCGCTCAACCGCAAGGGCCCGGCGCTGTCGCGCGCGGTCGACGACTGGCGGCACAAGCAGGCGCAGGCTGTCGCATGGCGTGGCGACTGGCTCGCCGTGCACGACGCCGGCGTGCCGCGCGCCGACAAGACGGCGTGGCGCCATCACGCTCTTGCGCTGTCGCTGCGCGGCTTTGCGGCGCTGCGGCCGGGGCTGAACATCCGGCCCGACAACCTCGCGGGCGGGCTGGAAGGCGAGCGCGTGCAGCTGGCGGCCCTGGGCCTGTCGCGCACCGCCCTGGTGTTCCGGCTGGCCGATCTGGACGATGCCGCGCAGGCCGCCGCACGCAAGCTTTGGAATGTGCGTGCGCTGACGGCCGATTGCAGCCGCCTGCAGACGGGCCTGGAACGCAGCGAGAAGCGGCTGCGCACCCAGCGGCTCGAAGTGGCCACGCGCGAGTCGCTGCTGCTGGGGCGCGCCGTGATCGCGCACCTCATCCGCGATCCGCTGCTGCCGGCCGAACTCATGTCGCCCGAACCGCGCGCCGCGCTGCTCGCCGCCACCCGTCGCTACCAGGACAAGGCGCTGGTTCTCTGGCGCAAGTGGCTGGCGCTGCCGTAGCCCTTCAGTGGACGGTGCCCAGCTCGTCGAACTGCACCACGCCTTCCTTCATGACCAGCGGAATGCGCTCGCCCTGGCCGAGCAGGCAGCCGACGTCGCGCAGCGGATTGCCGTCCACCACCAGAATGTCGGCCAGCGCGCCGGGCACCAGCCGGCCCAGGCGTTCGCTCATGCCCAGCACCTCGGCCGCGACCGTCGTTGCGCTGGCAATGGCCTCGGCGGGTGACAGCACGTCGGCGCGCAGGCGGAACTCGTCGCTCTGCAGGCGCTGCGATTCGCCCAGCAGGTCGGAGCCGTAGCCCATCTTCACGCCCGCTGCCTTGTAGATCTCAAGCGAGCGCAGGCCGGCCTCGCGCACGCTGGCCACCTTGGCCACGCTTTCCTTCGGCAGCCCGAAGCTCTCGCCCTCGTTGGCCAATGCGTCGTAGGTGACCAGCGTTGGCACCACATACGCGCAGAGCTGCGCCATGAGTTCGGCCGTGGGCGCATCGACAAGGTTGCCGTGCTCGATGGTGCGCACGCCGCAGCGCACGGCCCGCGCGATGGCCTCGGCGGTGTAGGCGTGTGCCATCACATAGGTGCCGCGCCCGCGGGCCTCTTCGACGATGGCGCGGATCTCGTCCTCGCTGTAGCCGAAGGCGCCCACCGGGTCGGTCGGGGAGGCCACGCCGCCGGAGGCCATGATCTTGATCTGGTCAGCGCCCATCTGCAGCTCCTCGCGGACGGCACGGCGCACCGCGTCCACGCCGTCGGCCACGCGCGCCAGCGCACCGACGCGTACGCAGGTGGCGCACGCCCCGTCGTTGCTTATCAGGTAGTCGGAGCGCGCGCGCATGTCGCCGTGCCCGCCGGTCTGGCTCAGTGCGCGGCCGGAGACGAACAGGCGAGGACCCTGCGCCAGCCCTGATTCCACCGCCTGCTTGAACGCGAAGCCCGCGCCGCCCGCGTCGCGCACCGTGGTGAAGCCACGGCGCAGCATGCCGCGCAGCATGGGCACGCTGCGCAGCGTGATGAGCACGTTGGGCATATGCACCTGCCGCGAGAGATTGAGCTCCACCGCGATCACGTGCACGTGCAGGTCGATGAGGCCGGGCATCACCGTCTTGCCCTTCACGTCGATCGTGCGGGCCGAGGGGCTGTGGATCGGCTTGTCGGAAACCTCGCGGACCACGCCGCCTTCGACCAGGATGTGGTGGTTTTCCAGCAGCTCGGGGCGCTGCGGGTCGAGCAGGTTGGCGTTCCTGAAAAGTACGGTGTTCGTCATGCCATGGACTCCTTGGTCTGTTGTGCCATCACGGCGGGCAGCGCCAGCTGCGCGAACACGCGCGCGAGCTCGACGTGCCCGGTGTCGTACCAGTTTTCCTCGTGCAGCATGTTGAGCGTGCCCAGCGTCTCGCCGCGCCAGCGCAGCGGAATGTTCAGTACGCTGCGGCAACCCAGCGACACGATGAGTTCGTGGTCGTAGAACACGTCGCGCAGGTCGTCGGCGTTGCGGCCGATGTAGGGCAGGCCGCGCTGCATCACCTGCTGCATCCACGGGGAATCGGTGATCGGCTTGCGCCCGCCCACCGGGTAGGCCTCGCGCATGTTGGTGTAGATGCGTTCCGACTCGCGCGCCTCGCGGTGGTGCACCAGGATGGTGAAGAGCCGGTGGCCGATGGTCGCGGCCACCGCCTTCTCGAGCGCGTCGAAGGTGGCCTGGGGTTGTTGCGTGTCGGCATGCGCGCGCGCGACGGCCGACAGCGATTCATCGAGAAGCTTGGGTTGCATGGATGCTCTGAGTCAGGAAAGTTCGGCGGCCGCAATGTCTTCCAGCGAACGGCCGCGCGTCGGAATGCCCATGAAGGTGACGGCCGCCGCGCCCAGCAGCAGCACTGCCGTCGTCATGCCGAACACCCCCGCGAAGCCCAGCGCCGGATAGATGAAGCCCACCAGGATCGGCGCCGTGATGCCGCCGATGCGCCCGATGGCCGACGCCAGGCCGGAGCCGGTCGCGCGCACCTGCGTCGGAAACACCTCCGGCGTGTAGGCATAGACGCCCGCATAGGTGCCGTTCATGAAGAAGGACAGCAGCACGCCCGCCGCCATGATCTGCCCGTCGCTGTGCGTGAAGGCCAGCCCCAGCGCAGAGAGGCCGCCCAGCAGCATGTAGCTCACGATGGTGGCCTGCCGGCCGATCTTCTCGTTGAGCCAGGCGGCCGAAAAGTAGCCCGGAATCTGCGCGAGGTAGATCACCAGCGAGTAGCCGAAGCTCTTGGTGATCGTCATGCCGTTCTGGATCAGCAGGCTCGGAATCCAGGTGAAGAACGAGTAGTAGCTGAAGGTGATCGCCAGCCACATCAGCCAGGTCATGGTGCTGATGCGGATGAGCTTGCCGGAGACCAGCGTGGCGTAGTTCTTCAGCAGGCTGCCGCGGCTGTTGCTGGGCGGCGGCGCGGCCACGTCCTCTGCGTTGAGCGCGGGCAGCGCAAGGCCGCGCTGCACGGTCTCGGACTCCATCGCGTCCACGATGGTCCCGGCCTCGGCCTGCCGCCCCTGGCTTTCCAGCCAGCGCGGCGATTCGGGCAGCGCGCGCCGCCACCACAGCAGCAGCAGCACCGGCATCGCGGTGATGAAGATGACGATGCGCCAGCCCTGCGGATGCGCCGGCACGATGAAGTAGCCCAGCAGCGCCGCCGCCACGAAGCCGAACGAGAAGAAGCCCGCCAGTGCGCCGGTGAAGGTGCCCCGGTAGCGGCGCGCCACGAATTCCGACAGGTAGGGCGCGATGATCGCGCTCTCGGCGCCGGCGCCGAAGCCGGCCACGATGCGCAGCCCGAGGAACACCGTCCAGCTGTCGACCATGCCGCTGAAGAGCGACGCCACGCAGTAGATCGCCAGTGCCGACATCATCACCACGCGCCGCCCGAACAGGTCGCCGCAGGTGCCGGACGCGAGGGCGCCGAAGAAGAAGCCGATGAAGTTCGCACTGGCCAGCACGCCGATCTGCACGCTGCTGAGCCCCCATTCGGTGCGCAGCACCGGCAGCACGAAGGCGATCACCGCGGCGTCCATCGCGTCGAAGGTGTAGCCCAGTCCTCCCATGAGGAGCAGGCGCCGATGGAAACCGGAGAACGGCAGGCGCTCGATGCGGGCCGACAGCATGGTCATGTGAATCCCTCGACTTCGGTGGTGCAGAGAAGCGGCAGATCGTAGGATCGCGGGGATATCACGACAAATTTATACGTGTGATTGTGTTTATTGATTCAGTGAATGGTCAGGCCGCACGATGAACTACCGCTCCGCCGATCTCAACCTGCTGAAGGTGTTCGAGGCCCTCATGACCGAGGGCAACGTCACGCGTGCCGCCAGCAAGCTGTCGCTGACGCAGCCTGCGGTCAGCAATGCGCTGCGCCGGCTGCGCGAGACCTTCGACGACGCGCTGTTCGTGCGCAGCGGGGCCGGCGTCAACCCGACGCGGCGGGCTATCGACCTGTGGGAGCCGCTGTCGCAATCGCTGCATGCGATTCGCGGCACGCTCGACCTGGAGCGCTTCGATGCGCTGCGCAGCACCGCCAGCCTCAGCATCGCGATGTCTGATTACGTCTCGGGCATCGTGGTGCCGCGGCTCGCCAGCAAGCTCAGCAAGGCGGCGCCGTCGATGTTGATTCACGCGATTCCCAACACGCTGGTGGATTTCGACAAGGTGCTGGCCGACAACAAGGCCGACTTCGCGATCAGCGTCTACAACGAGGAAGTGCAGCGGCCGGCGTTCCTCAAGTCGAGGGCGTTGTGGTCGCCTGACTTCGTGTGCGTCATGCGCACGGGGCATCCGCTGGCGCGTGCCGACAGGATTCCGCTGAAGAAATTCCTCGCGGCGCGCCATGTGGACGTGAGCCTGGTCGGCAAGACCACGCCGACTTACGACCTGTTCCTGCACAGCCGAGGGCTGCAGCGCAACCTGGTCGCGACGGTGAACCACTACGGCGCCGCGTACGAAGTGGTGCGCCGCTCCGACCTGATCGCGGTGCTGCCGTGGTCCGAGAAGTTCGAGCCCGCGCGCCTGGCCGGCCTGCGCCGGATGCCCGTGCCGCTGGAGGCGCCGGCGCGCGTCATCGAACTGTTCTGGCACCAGCGGCACGAGACCTCCGCGCTGCACCAGTGGCTGAAGAACACGCTGCTGGCGCTGTTCGAGCAGCCTTCGTGATCTTCTTGATCAGGCGCGCAGCCGCACCACCTGCGGGTCGTCATCGGCAAGGGCGTGCAGGCGTGCCACGTCCGCCGCTCGGCGCGTGAGCACGGCGCGCTGGTTGATGTAGCCCTTGTCGGTGATCTCGCCCGCATCGAGGCTCGGCGGCTCGGCCAGCACCAGTGCACAGGCCGGGCATTGCGAGGAACCCGCGCCTTCGTCGCGCAGCGAACGCAGCACGCCGGCGATGCGCTCGCCCATGGCCTCCGGCGGCAGCGCCGCGCCTTGCGGGCTCGCAAACACCAGCATGCCGATCTCGTCGCGGTCGTGGCCGGTGAGCACCACGTCCTGCGCATGCGGCGCGAGCATCGACACCAGCTTCACGCGCAGCGTGCCCACCGACACCCAGGTGCCGGTCGAGAGCTTGAAGTCTTCCGCCACGCGGCCGTTGAAGATCACGCCATGCGCGGGCTGCGCCGGGTTCGCGAGAAAGCCGGCGTCGCCGATGCGGTAGTAGCCTTCTTCGTCGAAAGCCTGCGCCGTTTCGCGCGGCGCATCGCGGTAGCCGGGGAACACCGAGACGCCCTTGACGCGCATCTCCAGCTTCTCGCCGTTGGGCACGAACTTCAGCTCCAGCCCCGGCAGCGGCGCGCCGATGCAGCCGGCACCGTCAAGCTTCCAGTGCGCGGAGGTGATGGCGGGCGAGGTCTCTGTCGCGCCCCACGAGGTGGTGAGCCACAGCGGCCGCGTGGGCCGCACGCGCTTTGCCACCGCTTCGAGCCGCTGCCAGGTGGAGGGCGCCAGCGCCGCCGCCGCATAGAAGGCAAGCCTTAGCCGCGAGAACACTTCGGCGGCCAGCGCGTCGTCGGCTTCGAGAAAGGGCAGCAGCATGTCGAAGCCGCGCGGCACGTTGAACAGCAGCGTGGGCTTCACCTCGCGCAGGTTGCGCACCGTCTTCTCGATCAGCCCCGGCGCGGGCCGGCCCTCGTCGATGTAGAGCGCGCCGCCGTGGCACAGCACCATGTGCAGGTTGTGGTTCGCACCGAAGGTGTGGCTCCAGGGCAGCCAGTCGACCAGCACCGGCTTTTCCTGCGCGAGGAAGCGCCAGGTCTGCGCCATCATCTGCTGGTTGGCGCACAGCATGCGGTGCGTGTTGATGACCACCTTGGGCTTGCCGGTGGAGCCGGAGGTCAGCAGGTACTTGGCGTGCGTGTCGGGCAGCACGTCGGCGAAGGCCTGCATGACGGCGGGTGTTTCCTTTGCTGCGAGCAATCGTTCAAACCCGATCGCACCGGGATGCGCATCGGCGTTGCGGCTGAACACCGTGACCGCTTCCACGCCACAGCCCGCGAGCGATGCGCCGTATATCTTGGCGTCGGATGCATAGATCAACGCGGGCTTCAGCGCCTGCAGCATGCCGTGCAGCCGCGAAGGGTCCTTGGCCATGCGCGAATAGGCGCTTGAGAGCGAACACGCGGTGCGGCCGATGTGCATGGTCGCGAGCATCAGCACGGCGTGGTCTATGGCGTTGTCCGAGAGGATCACGACCGGCTGGCCTGCCGGCAGGTTCAGGTCGAGCAGGCCTTGCGCCACGGAGCCGACTGTTTGGCGCAGCGCACGGTAGTCGAGCTTGCGCCAGCCTTCGCCTGTTTCGTCGCGCTCGGCGAAGGCCAGTGCGTCGGGCGTTTCCGTGGCCCACCGTTCCAGCCATTCGCCGATGCAGCGTGCGTAGGGCTTCAGCGCCATCGGCGAGCGCAATGCGAACGAACCGTCGTCGAAGTCGATGCGCACCGTGCGGGGTGGGGCGATCAGGCTCTCGTCATTGAGGAAGTCGGTCATTTCAGTGTTCCGGGGTTTGTTCAGGGCGTGTGCGAATGACACCGGGTACTCCCCTCCGCGAATGTCCCCCGTCGGCGTGATCGCACCCCGAACGAACAACGCGAAAAATCGAAAAGCAAGCTTTCATCTAGTCGAGCTTGCCGGTCTCTGCCTTCGCGCGAATCAGGTTTAACAGCAGGGTGTCGCGCGCAGCTTCGAGGTCGCTGGTGCGGCGTGAGCCCAGTTCGTCGGCCACGCCTTGCGTCACTTTCTGCTTGAGATCTGCCGTCATCGACGGCGCGCCCAGGTCCTTCCACCAGTCCTCGATCGGCCCACCCAGGTGCGCGAGCACGTGCTCGATACCGCCCGCACCGCCCGAGAGATGCAGATTCATGAACGGCCCCATCACCGCCCAGCGCAGGCCGGGTCCGTGCGCGATGGCCGTGTCGATGTCGGCCACGCTCGCCACGCCTTCGTTGACGAGGTGGAAGGCTTCGCGCCACAGGGCCGCCTGCAGCCGGTTCGCGATGTGGCCTTTCACCTCGCGCTTCACGTGGATCGGCCGCTTGCCGATGGCGGCGTAGAACGCCATCGTGCGCTCGATGGCCTCGGCCGAGGTCTGCTCGCCACCGATCACCTCCACCAGCGGAATCAGGTGCGGCGGGTTGAACGGATGCCCCAGAACGACGCGCTGTGGATGCGCGCAGCCCGACTGCACGCCGCTGATCGCAAGGCCTGACGAGCTCGACGCAAGAATCGTTTCCGGCGGCGCCGCCGCGTCCATGCGGCGGAACAGGTCGATCTTGAAGTCCATGCGCTCGGGGCCGTTCTCCTGCACGAAGTCGGCCACGGACACCGCGTCTTCCAGGCTGTCGTGGAAGCGCAGGCGGTCTACCGACGCACCCGGCACCAGGCCAAAGCGCTCCAGCGTGGGCCAGTGCTGCGCCACCGCAGCGCGCAGCCTGTCTTCGGCGCCGGGCGACGGATCGGTCGCATTCACGTCGAGCCCGTGCGCGAGAAAGTACGCGACCCAGCTCGCACCGATCACCCCGGTGCCGACAACCGCCACGCGCTTCACGTTCGAAGAAGAAGTGCTCATGCTCATGCTGCTTTCCACCGCGCGCAGCGGCTTTCTGCCTTCGTGGTCCATGCGGCCTCGCCGCGGATCGGCTCGACCACCTTGTAGTAGTCCCATGGCTCCTTCGACTCGGCCGGCGTCTTCACCTGCATCAGGTGCATGTCGTGCACCATCAGCCCGTCGTCGCGCAGCCAGCCGCCCTTGACGAACATGTCATTGAACTTCGTCTTGCGCAATTGCGCCATCACCTTGTCGGCATCGTCGCTGCCCGCGACCTTCACGGCCTGCAGGTACTGCAGCGCGGCCGAGTAGTCGCCGGCATGGAAGGAGGAGGGCATGCGCTTGTGCTTGTCGAAGAAGCGGCGCGCCCATTCGCGCGCCTCGGGGCTCTGGTTCCAGTACCAGCTGTCGGTGAGGTACATGCCCTGCGAGCTCTTCAGGCCCAGCGCATGAACGTCGTTGATGGTGATGATCATGCCGGCCAGCTTCATGTTCTTGCTGATGCCGAACTCTGCCGCCGACTTGATGGCATTGACCGTGTCGCCGCCCGCATTGGCCAGCGCCAGCACCTGCGCTTTCGAGTTCTGTGCCTGGAGCATGAACGACGAGAAATCGCTTGCGCCCAGCGGATGCTTCACCGAGCCCGCCACCGTGCCGCCACTGGCCTGCACGATCTTGGCCGCGTCGTTCTGCAGCGCCGCGCCGAAGGCGTAGTCGGCCGTCACGAAGTACCAGCTCTTGCCGCCAGCCTTGACCACCGCGCTCGCAGTGCCGCGCGCCATGGCCACCGTGTCGTAGGCGTAGTGCACCGTGTAAGGCGAGCAGTACTCGTTGGTGAGGCTCGATGCGCCCGAGCCCACCACGAAGTAAGGCTTCTTCTTGTCGGCCGCCACGCCGGCCATCGCAATGGCCGCGCCCGAGTTGACGCCGGCGATCAGCATGTCGACCTTCTGCACGTCGAACCACTCGCGTGCTTTCGCGGCGGCGATGTCGGGCTTGTTCTGGTGGTCGGCCGTGACCAGCTCGATCTTCTTGCCGCCGATGGCCCCGCCCATGTCGGCAATGGCCATGCGGATGGCCTCTGCGCCGGCCGGGCCGTCGTAGTCGCGGTAGATGCCCGACATGTCGCTGATGAAGCCGATGCGTATCGTGTCGTCGGGCATCTGGGCAGAGGCGCTTGCTGCGAAAGCCGTGCCCAGGGCGAGGGCCAGGGCGGTGCGGGAAATGTTCATGTGCCTGTCTCCGTTCGTTCGTTGTTCGGGTTCTTCTTCGTCGTCAGCCCAGCGCGAATTCGGGCCGTGGCGTGCCCACGCGCGGCAGGCCCATCATCTGCCGCGCCTCGGCCGGCGTGGCCACCTCCATGTCGAGCTCGCGTATCACCCGCACGATGCGCTCGGTGAGCTGTACGTTGGTGGCCAGCTCGCCCTGGCGGAAGTAGAGGTTGTCTTCCAGGCCGACGCGCGCGTGGCCGCCCAGCAGCAGCGCCGCCACGTTGGCTTCGAGCTGCGAGGGGCCGATGCCGCTCACGCAGAAGATGCTGCCCTTGGGCAGGGTGTCGACCATCATCTGCAGGAAGCGCGGCGAGTAGGGCATCGCGTTCTGGAAGTTGCGGTGCACGTTCATCACAAGATTGATGAAGTAGGGCTCGTCGTCGTGGCCTTCCTGTATCAGCGTGGTCGTGTCCTGCAGGATGTGCGTGGGGCTGAACACCTCCCACTCGGGCTTGATGCCGCGCGCCTTCATGCCGGCGGCCAGCTCGCGGCCGCGGGTGATGGGCGTGTCCATCAGGATCTGCCTGCCTTCGAAGCTCAGGTTGAGCGTGGTCGCGTCGAGCGTGCACATCTCGGCGCCGGCGTCCATGCCCTTGATGCGCTCTTCCCATGCGATCTCCCAGCGCTCGCCGGCCAGCGGTTTCACCATGTCGCCGTGCACGCCGCCACCAGTGGAGTTGTTGATGACGATGTCGCTGCCGCCCGCGCGGATGCGGCTGTTGATGTCGCGGTACACGTCGGCGTTGCAGGTGGCGCCGTCGTCCGGGCGGCGCGCGTGGATGGCCACCACGCTGGCGCCGGCATTCCAGCAGCGCAGCACGTCGGCAGCGATTTCGGCGGGCTGCGTGGGGAGGTGGGGGTTCTGCGACTTGTGCGCCATGCCGCCGGTAGGGGCGATGGTCACGATCACTTTGCGCTTCGACATGCTCGGGGACTCCTGGTGTCTTTCATGGGGGCGCGTCATTATTTTTTGGGGCGCATTTGCACTCAGTCATCGCGACGACATTTGGGGGCAGGGTTTACGCTGCGCCAAACGCTAAAGTCGCCCCAGCGCCATTGCGCGCATCAAGGAGAACCAATGAGACTACTGCCCATCCTCCTGGCCGTCGCGGCCGCGCTGACCTCGACCTGGACGCTCGCGCAACCGGCAGGCCCCGCAACTTGCGACGCCAAGCGCGAGGCCATTGGCCGCGACATCGAGGCGGCCAAGGCCAAGGGCCAGAAGCAGCGCGTGCGCGGGCTCGAAAAGGCGCTGGGCGAAGTGCGCCGCACCTGCAGCGACGCGAAGCTGGCGGCAGAGCACCAGCGGCGCATTCGCAGCCAGGAGCGCAAGGTGGCAGAACGCGAGCGTGACCTGCGCGAGGCGCAGCACAAGGGCCGAGCCGACAAGATCGCAGACCGCGAAGAAAAATTGCGTGAAGCGCAGGCCGAGCTGCAACAGCTCAAGGGCGCGCAGTAAAAAGAAGATGCCCACGACCAGGCCCGCCATCCAGGCGGCATCGTTCACGATTCCCCAGTTGCTCCAGGGCTCGGCCTGGTTCCCGCTGCTCGACGTGGCGGCGGGCGAGCGCGTGCTCGACGAGATACGCGAGGTCGACGTGGCCGCGGGTGCCGCGCTGTGCCGGCGCGGCGACACGCCACTGCACTGGTACGGCACGCTCGAAGGGCTGCTCAAGTGGTCGATCACCTCGAGCGACGGACGCTCCGTGACCTTCGGCGGGCTCTCGGTCGGCAGCTGGTTTGGAGAAGGCACGCTGCTGCGGGCGCTGCCGCGTTCGGCCGACATCATCGCGCTGCGGCCGAGCCGCGTAGCGCAGTTGCCGCTCGAAACCTTCGAGTGGCTGCACCGCACGCAGCGCGGCTTCGACCACTTCCTGCTGCAGCAGATCAACGAGCGGCTGCACTGGTTCATGGGCAACTACGCGGCACACCGACTGCTCGATGCCGACAGCCAGGTGGCGCGCGCGCTGGCGGGGCTGTTCCACCCGTGGCTGCATCCGGGGAGCGAGCCGCACCTGCAGACCTCGCAGGAGGAGATTGCGAATCTCTCGGGCGTGTCGCGTCAGCGGTGCAATGCGGCGCTGAACCGGCTGAAGGAAGCGGGCTTCCTGCGGATCGAGTACGGTGGCATCACCGTGATTGATCTCGAAGGGCTGCGGCGCTTCATCGAATAGCAAAAGGGAATCGGAGTACGCCCCATGCACGAATTCAGCATCTTTGCCGACTACTTCCAGTTCTACATCCAGGACGAGGCCGCGGATGGCGACCTCTCCGATGCGTGGACAGACGAAGCCGTGGAACGCATGCTTGCGACCGAAGCCGGCGTCGTCGGCATCGGCACCGTTCGCAACATGGACGTGCCCGTCACCGTCGAGATCCTCGACACGGAAAGCCCGCTCGATCTCGATCAGTGGGAGCATGTCGTCGAATGCACGCTGGTGACGCAGAGTGCCAACCTGGTCATTGCCGGTTGTACCGACTACTTTCCCGATGCGGCGCGCATTCCCGTTGCGCCCGGAACCTACAGGCTGCGCGCCTGCTATGCGGGCCTGAACACGCTTTCCGAAGATGGGCTGGAAGGCAGCG
Organism: Variovorax sp. YR634; assembly: GCF_900106655.1. Lineage (NCBI taxonomy): Bacteria > Pseudomonadati > Pseudomonadota > Betaproteobacteria > Burkholderiales > Comamonadaceae > Variovorax > Variovorax sp. YR634. Next base: position 85,900 of record NZ_FNOL01000012.1, on the reverse strand, counting down.
ATCGCTACCACCTGCAGCTCTGGCCGGCGCCGGCCATTGAACCGATTGTTCTCAAGCGGCGCGTGGCCTGATTTCTCACTGCGTCAGCCGCAACCGCGTGCGGGCGCACCCCTTCTACACGCCCAGCAGTTCTTCCAGCGCCTGCGGCTCGGCCAGCAGATCGGCCGAAGCCCCGTGCCGCACGATCTGTCCCTTCTCCATCACCACAGCAAGATCGGTGTGCGCCAACACCTTGCGGTAGTCGCGATCGACGATCAGCGTCGCGATGCCGGTCGCACGGATCTCGCCGATCACGCGCCAGATCTCGGCCACGATCAGCGGCGCCAGGCCTTCGGTGGCCTCGTCGAGGATCAGCAGGCGCGGGTTGGTCATGAGCGCGCGGCCGATGGACAGCATCTGCTGCTCGCCGCCCGACAGCTGCTGGCCGCCGTGCGACAGCCGCTCCGACAGGCGCGGAAATGTCGCCATCACGCGGTCGAAGGTCCACTCGCGCCGGCCGTCGATGCCCGCGCGTTCGCTCATCACGAGGTTCTCGCGCACCGACAGGTTCGGAAAGATGCCACGGCCCTCGGGCACGTAGCCGATGCCCAGCCGCGCCATCTTCTCGGGCGGCAGGCCGGTGACGGTGCGGCCGTCGACCTGCACTTCGCCCGAGGCGGGGCGCACGTAGCCCATCATCGTGCGGATCAGCGTGGTCTTGCCCATGCCGTTGCGCCCGAGCAGGCCGACCGAGGTGGCCGCCGGAATGCCGGCGTGCACGCCGCGCAGGATGTGGCTGTTGCCGTAGTAGGTGTTGAGGTCGCGGACGATGAGCATCAGTGGTCTTCTCCGAGGTAGGCGGTGCGCACTTCGGGGTTCTCGCGAATCTCTTTGGGGTTGCCTGTGGCGATGACGGTGCCGTTCACCATCACCGTGATGCGGTCGGCAATGCGGAAGACCGCGTCCATGTCGTGCTCCACCAGCAGGATGGCATGCGTGGCCTTCAGCCGCGCGAGCAGCGTGAGCATGCGGTCGGTTTCCTCCGCGCCCATGCCGGCGAGCGGCTCGTCGAGCAGCAGCACGCGCGGGTTGGTTGCCAGGCACATGGCCACTTCGAGCTGGCGTTGCGCGCCGTGGCTCATGGTGCCGGCGATGCGGCCCGCTTCATGGGCGAGGCCAGCAGCTTCGAGCGCCGCGTCGGCCGATGCGTTGCTGGTGGCGCAATCTTTCGACGATTGCCAGAACGCCCAGGGCTTGGGCGTGGCGGCTTGCGCGGCGAGGCGGCAGTTCTCGTGCACGCTGAACTCCGGGAAGATCGTCGTGCGCTGGTAGCTGCGGCCCACGCCGTCGCGCGCGCGCTTCGACTGGGCGCGGCCGGTGATGTCCACGCCGTCGAGCGCGATGCGGCCTTCGGAGGCTTCGATCTCGCCGGAGAGCATGTTGATCAGCGTCGACTTGCCCGCGCCGTTGGTGCCGATCACCGCATGGACTTCGCCGACGTGCAGGTCGAGCGTGACGGCATTGACGGCCGTGAGGCCGCCGAAGCGGCGCGTGAGGCCTTCGACGGAAAGCAGTGCGGTCGTCATGCGGCCCCCTTCGGCGACAGGCGTTGGACCAGGCCGATCAGCCCCTTGGGCAGCAGCGCCACGAACACGATGATCGTCAGCCCCAGCGTCAGCTGCCAGTGGTCCGCCAGCGGGCCCATCACCGCATGCGTCGAGAAGATTTCCTTCAGCAGCGTGAACGCGATGGCGCCGATCACCGCGCCGCGCAGATGGCCGAGGCCGCCGAGGATCACCATCAGCAGCACTTCGCCCGAGTTGTGCCATGCCATCAGCTCCGGGTTGACCACGCCGTCGCGCGAGGCCAGCAGGAAACCCGCGAGCCCGGCCAGCGCACCGGCCAGCACGAAGGCCGCGAGCTTGTAGCCATACACCGCGAACCCTGCCGCGCGCATGCGCTGCTCGTTCACGCGGATGCCGGCCAGCGCTGCGCCGAAGCGCGAGCGGCGAATGAGTGCCAGCAGCCCGTAGGTGAACACCAGCGACGCCAGCACCACGTAGAACAGCACAGTGCGGTTTTCCATGTCGAGCGCACCGATGGCGGGGCGCACATACATGTAGATGCCGTCGCTGCCGCCGCCGACCTTGGTGTCGTGGAACACGAAGAAGGCCATCTGCGCGAAGGCCAGCGTCACCATGATGAAGTACACGCCGCGCGTGCGCAGGCTCAAGGCACCGACGAACAGCGCATAGAGCGCCGCCGCGCCCATGGCCAGCGGCAGCAGCAGCGCGAAGTTGCCGCCCTCGCTGCCCGAGGCGAGCACGGTCATGTACGCACCGATGCCGTAGAACGCCGCGTGGCCCAGGCTCACGAGACCCGTCATGCCCACCAGCAGCTCCAGGCTCAGCGCGAAGATCGACAGGATCATCACCTTCACGATGAAGTCCGACGCATAGTTGCCCAGCAACGGACCGGCGATGCCGATGGCCACCGCGCAGGCTACGGGCAGGAGGAAGGCGCCTTTTTTCATGGCTGTCATGGCCGCCTCCCCATCAGCCCCTCGGGCTTCCATATGAGCACGATGGCCATCAGAAGGTAGATGCCGATGCCGCTGAGGTCCGCGAAGAACACCTTGCCGAAGGTGTCGACGAAGCCCACCAGCAGCGAGGCCACCAGCGCCCCGGTGATCGAGCCGATGCCGCCGATCACCACCAGCACGAAGCAGATGATGAGCACGCTCGCACCCATGTTCGGGTACACCGAGGACATCGGCGCGGCGATCATGCCGGCCAGCGCCGCCAGCGCCACGCCGGCCGCGAACACGATGCGGTAGAGCCGCTTCACGTCGATGCCCAGGCCACGCACCATGTCGCGGTTGCTCGCGCCGGCGCGGATCATCATGCCCAGCCGCGTGCGGTTGACCACCCAGTACAGCCCCACGGCCAGCACGATGCAGGCGGCCGAGGCGAAGAGGCGATACCACGGGTAGCTCATGACGTTGCCCAGCGCGAAGCTGCCGTCGAGCCATGCGGGCACCTTCACGCCGTGCACGTCGTTGCCCACCAGGATGGAGCGCAGTTCCTCGAACACCAGGATCAGGCCGTAGGTCATCAGCACCTGCTGCAGATGGTCGCGCTGGTAGAGGTAGCTGAAGAAGGCCCATTCGAGCAGGTAGCCGAACACGGCGGCCAGCACCACGCCGGCCACCAGCATCAGCAGGAACTGGTCGCCGAACAGCGGCGCGAGCGCGAACGCCATGTACGCGCCGATCATGTAGAAGCTGCCGTGGGCGAGGTTGATGACGCCCATGATCCCGAAGATCAGCGTCAGCCCCGAGGCCACCAGGAAGAGGAGGAGTCCGTACTGAACCGAGTTCAGACACTGGACCAGGAAGGTGCCGAAATCCACGAGGAGGTTCTCTCTGGGCGGGATCGTTGTTCAATGGGAATGCACTGCGCGGGACACCGCGGAACCGGCTTTGCCGGGCCGCAGGTGTCGCCCCCTGCAAGGGGGTTGGCGCAGCACACGAAGTGAGCGAAGCCTGGGGGTGAGCCTATTTACATCCTGCAGCCGCGGGCTGGGTCAGCCAGTCCCTTGATGGCCGTGCTCACCAGCTTGTTTTCCTTGCCCTCGACCTTGCGCAGGTAGATGTCCTGCACCGGGTTGTGCGACTTGCTCATCGTGAACGTGCCGCGCGGGCTGTCGATCCTGGCCTTCTCGATGGCGGCCGTGAACTCGGCCTTCTTGCCGATGTCGCCCTTGGTGGCGGCAAGGCCCACACCCAGCATCTGCGCCGCGTCGTAGCCCTGCACGGCATACACGTCGGGCTGCAGCTTGAAGGCCTTGGCATAGCCGACGCGGAAGGCGTTGTCGCGCGCGGTGTTCAAGCCGTCGGCGTAGTGCAGCGTGGTCAGCATGCCTTGGGCCGATTCGCCCTGTGCATCGAGCGTGCCGTCGGTCAGGAAGCCGGGGCCGTACAGAGGAATGGTCTTGTTCAGGCCTGCGGCCTGGTAGTCCTTCACGAACTTCACCGCGCCGCCGCCCGCGAAGAAGGCGTACACCGCATCGGGCTTGGCCGCCGCGATTTCGGTCAGCAGCGCCTGGAATTCCACGTTGGGGAAGGGCAGCGTGAGCTGCTTGTCGACCTTGCCGCCGTTTTTCTCGAAACCTTCCTTGAAGCCGTTGACCGACTCGTCGCCGGCAGCGTATTTCCAGGTGATGGTCATCGCCTTCTTTTTGCCCTGCTGCTTGGCCGCCACTTCGCCCATGGCGAAGGCCGGCTGCCAGTTGCTGAACGAGCTGCGGAAGATGTTGGGCGCGCACATCGGCCCGGTCACGGCGTCGGCGCCGGCATTCGGCACGATCAGCACGGTGCCGCTTTCCTTGGCGGCCTTGGCCATGGCCATCGCGACGCCCGAGTGCACGGTGCCGACGATCACGTCGACGTTGTCGCGCTTGATGAGCTTGTTGACGTTGTCGGTGGCCTTGGCGGGGTCGGACTCATCGTCGACCTTGAAGTATTCGATCTCGCGGCCGGCGAGCTTGCCGCCTTGCTCGTCGACGTAGAGCTTGAAGCCGTTCTCGATGGCCACGCCCAGGGCGGTGTAGGTGCCGCTGTAGGGCAGCATCAGGCCGACCTTGAGCTTGCCGGTGCCCTGGGCGCCGGCGGCCGAGGCCAGCGCGGCGAAAGCGATGGCCGTGAGGGCCAGTCGGGCTGTACGCACGGAGGTGGGAAGGGTCATGGTGTCTGTCTCCTGTTTTTGGTGATGAAAGAAGTGGCCGCGACGATGACACGATCCGGCTGATCGCGATGCGGGGAATGCCCGCATTCAGGGATTTCGAGCAGCTCGCAACCACTGACGCGCGCGGCGATGCCGCGGATCTGCGCAAGCGTGCCGTACTCGTCGTCGATGCCCTGCACGGCAAGCACGGGGCAGCGGATGGTGTCGAGCTCCGCCTCGATGTTCCAGTCGCGAAAGGGCGGGTGCAGCCAGATGCGGTTCCAGCCCCAGAAGGCTGAGTCGGCGCTGTCGTGATAGCGGCCGAGCTTCTTCGGCAGGTCGGTGCCCAGGTATGCGGTGCGGGCGATCTCGATGTTCGCGACGGTCTTGTCTTCCACGAAGATGTGCGGAGCGAGCACGACCAGGCCTTCGACTTTTTCGGGAAAGCGCGAGGCGTACAGCAGCGCGATCGAGCCGCCGTCGCTGTGGCCGAAGAGCCAGGGCTTTTCATCGCCGAGCTCCAGCGCGGTGAAGAGGGCGGGCAGCACTTCGTGCGCCTGGCGGTGCATGAAGTCGACGTCCCAGATCTCGTCGTCGGCGCGCGGGGTGGAGCGGCCGTAGCCGGGACGCGAGAAGACCAGGCCTCGCGCGCTGGCGGCTTCGCAGACTTGTGCGGGGAAGTCCTTCCACATGGCGATGGAGCCCAGGCCTTCGTGCAGGAACACGATGAGCGGGGCGTCGGTGCGCTCGGGGGCGATCCACTGGCACTCGATCTGCACGCTGCGGCCGCGCCAGTCGATGGCGGCGAAGTCGGGCGTGCTCATGCCTGCTTCTCGCGCTCGCGCAGCCTGAAGCGCTGGATCTTGCCGGTCGCCGTCTTCGGCAGCTCGCTCACGAACTCCAGGAAGCGCGGGTATTTATATGGCGCAAGGCGTTCCTTGACGAAGGCCTTCAGCTCTTCCTCGGTTGCCGCGCTGCCGTCTTTCAGCACCACGAAGGCCTTGGTCTTGGTCAGCCCTTCGGTGTCTTCCTTGCCGATGACTGCCGCTTCGAGCACGGCCGGGTGCTGCATCAGCGTGGCCTCGACCTCGAAGGGCGACACGTAGATGCCGCTGACCTTGAGCATGTCGTCGCTGCGCCCGGCGTAGGTGAAGTAGCCGTCGGCGTCGCGTGTGTACTTGTCGCCGCTCTTGGTCCAGCCGCCCTGGAAGGTCTCGCGCGACTTCTCGCGGTTGGCCCAGTACATCAGGGCCGAACTGGGGCCGCGGATGTAGAGGTCGCCCACTTCGCCGTCGGGCACCGGGCGACCGTCTTCGCCGCGCAGCTCGACCTCGTAGCCGTCCACCGGCTTGCCGGTGGTTCCGTAGCGGATGTCGCCGGGGCGGTTGGAGATGAAGATGTGCAGCATCTCGGTCGAGCCGATGCCGTCGATGATTTCGCAGCCGAAGTGCGCCTTGAAGCGCTGAGCGATCTCGCCCGGCAAGGCTTCACCGGCCGATGAGCACATGCGCAGCGCCACCGCTTCGCGCGCAGGCAGCTTGGGCGATGCGAGCATGCCCGCGAAGCCCGTGGGCGCACCGAAGAACACTGTGGGCTTGTGCTCCACCCAGCGGCGGAAGGTGGCGTCGGGCGTGGGTCGCTCGGCCATCAGCACCACGGTGGCGCCGACCGACAGCGGGAAGGTCAGCGCATTGCCGAGGCCGTACGCGAAGTACATCTTGGCGGCCGAGAAGCACACGTCGTTCTCGGTGAGGTCGAGCACAGGCTTGCCGTAGAGCTCGGCCGTCCACCACAGGTTGGCATGCGTGTGGACCGTGCCCTTGGGCTTGCCGGTGGAGCCGGAGGAGTACAGCCAGAAACCCGGGTCATCGGAAGCGGTTGTCACGGGCGACGCCAGGGGCTCGACGGCGGCGAGCGCGGCATCGAATTCCTTCGCGCCATCGGGCAGGGCGCCCGTGGGCTGCGACACGATCAGCGTGTGCACTTCATGGCCGCCGCGCGCCATCGCCTCCTGCAGCGTGGGCAGCAGCGCGCCCGACACCAGCACCGCCTGCGCGCGGCTGTGGTCGAGCATGTAGGCGTAGTCGTCGGGCGTGAGCAGCGTGTTGACAGCGACCGGCACGACGCCGGCATAGAGGCTGCCGAGAAAGCTCACGGGCCAGTCGTTGCCATCGAGCATCAGCAGCAGCACGCGCTCTTCGCGCCGGATGCCTGCGGCCTTCAGCGCGGCGGCCAGCCGGCGCGCGCGGTCTTCGAGCTGGCCGTAGCTCAGCGTGCCGCGGTCATCGATGTAGGCGGTGCGTTCGGCGCGGCCGCGGTTGAGGGCGAACAGATGCTCGGCGAAGTTGAATCGTGTGGGCAGGGTCATGGTCTTGTCTCCTTCGGCCGTGTTCTTGTTCTAGAGGCCGAGCGCGGCGATGACGCCGGGGCTCGCCTGCACCGCGCTGCGGCGGTGATAGAAATCGAGCGCGCGCAGCCCGCCGAGCTCGGCGCCGCCGCCCGCGCGGCCTGGGCCGCCGTGCAGCGACATCGGCATCACGTTGCCGTGGCCGGTATGGGCCTGTGCCACTTCGGGGGTGATGACGTGCACGCGGCCGTGACTGGGCGCGACCGACAGCGCGGCTTGCGCCAGAGCTGCGTCGTCGCTGCCATATAGAGAGGTGACGAGCGAGCCCTGGCCGCGGTGCGCCAGCGCGATGCCGTGCGCGAGGTCGCGGTAGGGCAGCAGCGTGGCCACGGGGCCGAACACTTCCACGTCGTGCACGCGCTGCGCCGCATCGGCGTCACGCGCGCCAAGCAGCACGGGGCCGATGCAGGCGGCGATGTTCGGGTCGGCGTCGATCAGCGGCTTGTTGCGGCCATCGTGCAGCACAGTTGTTTGCGCGGCCAGTGCGTCGAGGCCTTCGCGCACTGCGTTCAACTGCGCGCGGCTCACGAGCGAACCCATGCGCACGCTCTCGGTGCGCGGATTGCCGACGGTGATGCCCGCGAGCTTGGCGCCGATGGCTTCGGCCGCCGCGTCGTACACCTCGGCTGGCACCAGGATGCGGCGGATGGCCGTGCATTTCTGGCCCGACTTCACCGTCATCTCGCGCACCACTTCACGCACGAGCAGGTTGAAGGCCTCGCTGCCGGGTGCGGCGCCGGGCAGCAGCAGGGCGCTGTTGAGGCTGTCGGCCTCGATGTTCACGCGCACCGAGCGTTCGGCCACGGCGGCGTGCGAGCGGATCACTGCGGCTGTCTCGGCCGAACCGGTGAACGAGGCCACGTCGAAGGGCTGCAGCGCATCCATCAAACCGGCCGAGCTGCCGCAGACGATGGAGAGCGCGCCAGCGGGCAGCACGCCTGCATCGACCACGTCCTTCACCATGCGCTGCGTGAGCCAGGCGGTGGCCGTGGCGGGCTTCACGATCACGGGCACGCCCGACAGCAGCGCGGGCGCAGCCTTTTCCCACAAGCCCCAGGAGGGGAAGTTGAAGGCGTTGATGAACAACGCCACGCCGTGCGTTGGCACCTGCAGGTGCTGCGACTGGAACACCGGTTCCTTGCCGAGCTTGACGGGTTCACCATCGCGCAGCGCGCGAACGTCGCCGAGCGCGTCGCCCCATTTCGCGTATTGGCCGATCGTGAAGATCGCGCCGTCGATGTCGACGGCCGAGTCGTTCTTCACCGTGCCGGAATTGGCGGTGGCGATCTCGTAGTACGCGTCGCGGTTGGCTTGCAGCACCTTCACGACGGCTGCGAGCAAGGCGGCGCGCTGGCGGTAGGTGAGGGCGCGCAGCGCCTCGCCACCCTGTTCGCGTGCAAAGGCAAAGGCCGCGGGCAGGTCGAGGCCGGTGGCATCGACGCGCGCGAGCTCGGTGCCCAGCACCGGGTCGAACAGGGGCGTGCCGGCGCCCGATCCGCTTTGCCAGCGGCCGGCGACGTAGTTGGAAAGGAGCTCGGTCATTCGATGGGTCTCAACGTGGGCAGGTTCGGGGAACACCGCGGAACCGGCTTTGCCGGGCCGCTGGTGTTGCCCCCGGCGAGGGGGTTGGCGGCCACACGAAGTGGGCAAGCCTGGGGGAGTGCTTCATACGGTGAACTTGATCTGCCCTTCGGGCAGCAGATACAGGACGAGCGCGCGGCCACTGGCCACGGTCGGGCGGTGCGCGGTGCCGGGCCCGTAGACGCACCAGCCCGCGGGCCGTCCGTCGAAGGTGGCGGCGCTGTCGTCGAGCGGCATGATCAGGTCGATCTCGCCGTTCGGATGCGTGTGGTGCGGGCCGGCGATGTCCTTCATGTCGACCACGTCGACCGAGAAGCGGTGCAGCGCGTCTTCGGCCTTGAAGACGCGGCCGTACCTGATGCCGCCGCCTTCGCGTTCGCAGAGCCAGCCTTCGGCGACGCCGCCGATGCAGGCCTGGCGCAACTGCTCGAAGCTGGCGCTGCCCGCGCCGTGGGTGGCGTTGAGCCACTGGTCGAGCGTGCCGTCGAGCGGCCTGCCGGCAATCTCGGCGGTCAGGCCGGCGATCAGCTGGTGAAATGCTTCCTTGCCGGTGGCGGGAGTGCTGCTGTCGGACATCGTGGGGCCTCGAACTTTGGAACTACCTTGCAGGATCACTGCGCGTGCAGTATCTTGCGTGTGGCCGAACAATAAGCATCGAGACAATGAGTGTCAAGCAATATAGTGCATCTATGGTGTTTACCCTGAGCGCGCACAATCCCGGCGAAGAACGAGGAATTGCATGAATGAGCATGTAGACGCGGGGCTGGCCGCCGCGCTGGAAAGCGGCAACGGCAGCAACGGTGCCCAGGGCCACGCCGTCGCAGGGGAGGCGAAGAATCCGCTGCTGGTGGCGCTGGGCGACCGCGTGCGCAACCTGCGCGCGCAGCGCGGCCTCACGCGCAAGGCGGTGGCCATTTCGGCCGACGTGTCGGAGCGCCACCTGGCCAATCTTGAATACGGCATCGGCAACGCGTCGATCCTGGTGCTGCAGCAGGTGGCCGGTGCGCTGCACTGCTCGCTGGCCGAACTGGTGGGTGACGTCACGACCAGCTCGCCCGAGTGGCTGCTGATCCGCGAACTGCTCGAGCACCGCAGCGAAGCCGACCTGCGCCGCGTGCGCGTGGCGCTCGGCGAGCTGCTGGGCACCGCCTCTGTCGACCCGGCGCGGCACCGGCGCATCGCCCTCGTGGGGCTGCGCGGCGCGGGCAAGTCGACGCTGGGGCAGATGCTGGCCGAAGACCTGGAACTGCCCTTCATTGAGCTGAGCCGCGAGATCGAGAAGCTCGCCGGTTGCAGCGTGCGCGAGATCCACGACCTGTACGGCACCAACGCCTACCGTCGCTACGAGCGCCGCGCGCTCGAGGAGGCTGTGCAGATCTACAGCGAGGTGGTCATCGCCACGCCCGGCGGCATCGTGTCAGACCCGGCCACCTTCAACGAACTGCTCGCGCACTGCACCACCGTGTGGCTGCAGGCCGCGCCCGAGGAGCACATGGGCCGTGTGGCCGCGCAGGGCGACACCCGCCCGATGGCGGCCAGCAAGGAAGCGATGGAAGACCTGCGCCGCATCCTGAACGGCCGGGCCGCCTTTTATTCGAAGGCCGATCTGTCGGTGGACACCAGCGGCAGGACTTTGTCGCAGAGCTTCCAGGCGCTGCGGGCGGTGGCTCGGCAGTCGATGGGGTTGGGCGCCTGAGCCTTCGGGGTGGGATCACGCCGACGGGGTACCTTGCTCCGCGAATGTCCTCCGGCCTGCGGCCTCCCCCTTTATTTCGCTGCGCAAGGCACCCCGCCGTCGTGATCGTTGGACAGAGCGCTGGCTGGTCGGCAGAACACCAGCAGCGTGCCCTGTGCGCAGGGCGCCGGGTGCTCCCCGCAGCGAAATAAAGGAGGAGGGGCGAAGCCCCGGGGGACATTCGCGGAGGGGAGTACCCGGTGGCCTGCGCACGTACCCTGACCCCCTCAACCCAGCCTGAAATCTGAAAAAAAGTGCACTAGGCATTGACTTGCCTATTTGCATGCAGCATGATGCATGTCATCGGAGCAAGAAAGTGCACTATCTTTCCTGTTCACGGTTTCCGAACACTGCCCCACAGGAGACTTCCGCATGACCGACACCACCACGCTCCAGGCGCCCCCGCGCGTCGACTACCGCACTGAACCCGGCCAGTACCGCCACTGGTCCCTGAGCTTCGACGGTGCCATCGCGCGCCTCGTGCTCGACATTGCGGAAGACGGCGGCATCCGCCCCGGCTACAAGTTGAAGCTCAACAGCTATGACCTGGGCGTGGACATCGAGCTGAACGACGCGCTCAACCGCGTGCGCTTCGAGCACCCCGAAGTGCGCAGCGTGATCGTCACCAGCGGCAAGGACCGCATCTTCTGCTCGGGCGCCAACATCTTCATGCTCGGCGTCTCGGGCCATGCGTGGAAGGTGAACTTCTGCAAGTTCACGAATGAAACGCGCAACGGCATCGAAGACTCCTCGAAGCATTCGGGCCTGAAGTTCCTCGCGGCCGTGAATGGTGCCTGCGCGGGCGGCGGCTACGAACTGGCACTGGCTTGCGACGAGATTTTGCTGGTGGACGACCGCTCCTCCGCCGTGTCGCTGCCCGAAGTGCCGCTGCTCGGCGTGCTGCCCGGCACCGGCGGCCTGACCCGCGTGACCGACAAGCGCCACGTGCGCCATGACCTCGCCGACATCTTCTGTACCAGCGTCGAAGGCGTGCGCGGCCAGCGCGCGGTCGACTGGCGTCTGGTCGATGCCGTGGCCAAGCCCGCGCAGTTCGCCGCTGCGGTGCAAGACCGTGCTTCGCAGCTCGCCGCAGGCAGCGACCGCCCCGCCGGCGGCAAGGGCGTGGCCCTGACCCGCCTCGAGCGCACCGACAGCGCCGACGGCATCGCCTATTCGCACGTCAACGTGCAGATCGACCGCAGCAAGCGCACCGCCACGATCACCGTCAAGGCCCCCACCGGCACGCAGCCGGCGGACATCGCCGCCATCGAAGCCGCAGGCGCTGCCTGGTGGCCGCTCGCGATGTGCCGCGAACTCGACGACGCCATCCTCAACCTGCGCACCAACGAACTCGACACCGGCACCTGGCTGCTCAAGACCGAAGGCGATGCCGCCGCCGTGCTCGCGTCGGACGCCGTGATGCTCGCCAACAAGGACCACTGGCTGGTGCGCGAAACCATCGGCGCGCTGCGTCGCACGCTGGCACGCCTCGATGTTTCTTCGCGCAGCCTGTTCGCGCTGGTCGAAGCCGGCTCGTGCTTCGCCGGCACGCTGGCCGAGCTGGCCTTCGCGGCCGACCGCACGTACATGCTTGCGCTGCCCGACGACGCCGACCGCGCACCCAAGCTCACGCTCGACGAGTTCAACTTCGGCTTCTTCCCGATGGTGAACGACCAGAGCCGTCTGCAGCGCCGCTTCTATGAAGAGGCCGCGCCGCTCGAAGCCGCGCGCGCCGCCGCCGGCAAGGCGCTCGACGCCGACGAAGCGCTGAAGCTCGGCCTGGTCACCGCCGCACCCGACGACATCGACTGGGACGACGAGATCCGCATCGTCATCGAGGAGCGCGCCGCCATGTCGCCCGACGCGCTCACCGGCCTCGAAGCCAACCTGCGCTTCGCGAGCAAGGAGAACATGGCCACTCGCATCTTCGGCCGGCTCACCGCCTGGCAGAACTGGATCTTCAACCGCCCCAACGCCGTCGGCGAAAAGGGTGCGCTCAAGGTCTACGGCACCGGCGAAAAGGCCGGCTTCGACATGAACCGCGTTTGAGCTGACAGTCCGCACAACCCAAGGAACAACGATGAGCACGATCAACTACAGCGAGAAGATCCCCAACAACGTCAACCTCGGCGAAGACCGCACGCTGCAGCGCGCGCTCGAAGGCTGGCAGCCCAACTTCATCAACTGGTGGGACGACGTGGGCCCCGAAGGCTCCACCAACCACGAGGTGTACCTGCGCACGGCCGTGAGCGTCGACCCGCAGGGCTGGGCCCAGTTCGGCCATGTGAAGATGCGCGACTACCGCTGGGGCATCTTCCTGAACCCGGGCGACGCCAACCGCGAAGTTCACTTCGGCGACCACAAGGGCGAGAAGGCCTGGCAGGACGTGCCCGGCGAACACCGCGCCAACCTGCGCCGCATCATCGTGACGCAGGGCGACACCGAGCCCGCATCGGTCGAGCAGCAGCGCCACCTGGGCCTCACGGCGCCAAGCATGTACGACCTGCGCAACCTGTTCCAGATCAACGTGGAAGAAGGCCGCCACCTGTGGGCGATGGTCTATCTGCTGCACAAGCACTTCGGCCGCGACGGGCGCGAGGAAGCCGAGGCGCTCTTGCAGCGCACCTCGGGCGACGAGAACAACCCGCGCATCCTGGGTGCCTTCAACGAGCGCACGCCCGACTGGCTCGCGTTCTTCATGTTCACGTACTTCACAGACCGCGACGGCAAGTTCCAGCTTTCGGCGCTGGCCGAAAGCGCGTTCGATCCGCTGGCGCGCACCACGAAGTTCATGCTGACCGAGGAAGCGCACCACATGTTCGTGGGCGAAAGCGGCGTGTCGCGCGTCATCGCGCGCACCGCTCAGGTGATGAACGAGCTGAAGACCGATGACGCGCAGAAGGTGCGCGCCGCGGGCTGCATCGACCTGGGCACCATCCAGCGCTACCTGAACTTCCACTACAGCGTGACCATCGACCTGTTCGGCGCCGACCAGTCGAGCAACGCCGCCATCTTCTACAGCTCGGGCCTGAAGGGCCGCTACGAAGAAGGCAAGCGCACGGACGATCACATCCTCAAGGGCCAGACCTACAAGGTGCTGGAAGTGAAGGAAGGCCAGCTCGTCGAGAAAGACGTGCCGATGCTCAATGCACTGAACGAAGTGCTGCGCGACGACTTCATCAAGGACTCGGTGGCCGGCGTCGGCCGCTGGAACAAGGTGCTGGAAAAGGCCGGCATCCCGACCCGCCTGGTGGTGCCGCACAAGGCCTTCAACCGCCAGATCGGCGCGCTCGCCGGCATCAAGATGTCGCCGGAAGGCCGCGTGGTGAACGACGTGGAATGGGCCGCCAAGCGCGACGAATGGCTGCCGAGCGCCGAAGACTTCGCTTTCGTGGCATCGTTGATGGGCCGCGTGGTGGAGCCGGGCAAGTTCGCAGGCTGGATCTCGCCGCCGGTGATGGGCATCAATCGCCAGCCCGTGGACTTCGAATACGTGCGTTTCGGCTGAGCGCCTGGATATGAATCCCTCGTCCCCACGGCGAGGGGATGGAGAACAACATGGACATGGCCGTTGAAGCCGGGGTCATCAAGCAGCACCTGATCGACCCCGAGATCTGCATCCGCTGCAACACTTGCGAGGCCACCTGCCCCGTCAACGCGATCACGCACGACGATAACAACTACGTCGTGCGAGCCGACGTCTGCAACGGCTGCATGGCCTGCATCTCGCCGTGCCCGACGGGCTCGATCGACAACTGGCGCACGATGCCGCTGGTGCGCGCGTACACGATCGAGGAACAGCTCACCTGGGAATCGCTGCCCGCCGAGCTCTCGCCCGAAGAACTGGAAGCGGCCGGCGTGTCTGCCGAAGCCGCTGGCGATGGCGCCGCGCCTGAGCAAACCCAGGCGCAAGCCCAGGCTGCAGTCGAATCCGTCGAGCCGGCCTTCAACTCCGCGCAGTACGGCGCCACCGTGCCGCCCTGGTCGGCTGCGCACGCCTACACCAATCTCTTTCCGCCGAAGACGCCGACCACCGCCACCGTGGTGGGCAACTTCAACTGCACCGAGGCGGGCTTCGACAGCGAGACGCATCACATCGTGCTCGACTTCGGCGTGTTGCCATTCCCGGTGCTCGAAGGCCAGTCGATCGGCATCGTGCCGCCGGGCGTGGACGCCATCGGCAAGCGCCACCATGCGCGCCAGTACTCGGTGGCCAGCCCGCGCAACGGCGAGCGGCCCGGCTACAACAACGTCTCGCTCACCGTGAAGCGCGTGACCGAAGACCATGAAGGCGAGCCGGTGCGCGGCGTGTGCTCCAACTACGTGTGCGACCTGAAGGTGGGCGACACGGTGCAGGTGGTGGGGCCCTTCGGCGCGTCGTTCCTGATGCCGAACCACCCCAGGTCGCACATCGTGATGATCTGCACCGGCACCGGCAGCGCGCCGATGCGCGCCATGACCGAATGGCGCCGCCGGCTGCGCAAGAGCGGCAAGTTCGAAGGCGGCAAGCTGATGCTGTTCTTCGGCGCGCGCACGCAGCAGGAGCTGCCGTACTTCGGTCCGCTGCAGTCGCTGCCCAAGGACTTCATCGACATCAACCTCGCGTTCTCGCGCACGCCGGGGCAACCCAAGCGCTACGTGCAGGACCTGATGCGCGAACGCGCCGCCGACCTGGCCGCACTGCTGAAAGACGGCAGCAGCCACTTCTACGTGTGCGGCCTCAAGAGCATGGAAGAGGGCGTGGTGCTCGCACTGCGCGACGTGGCGAAGGAAGCGGGGCTCGACTGGGACTCCGTCGGCGCTGCCCTGAAGCGCGAAGGCCGCCTGCACCTCGAAACGTACTAAGCTGCGGCGGATGAAGTTCGCCGACTTCCATGCGGGCCAGGTTATCGAGGCCGGCCCTTACGTGCTTGCCGAAGCCGAGCTCCTGCAGTTCGCGCGGGCCTACGACCCGCAGTCGTTTCACACCGATGCCGACGCGGCTGCCGACAGCCCTTTCGGCGGGCTGATCGCCAGCGGCTGGCATACGTGCTCCATCGCGATGCGGCTGGTGGTCGGCGCGGCGCTCGCCGGCTCCGAGTCTTTTGCGTCGCCGGGGCTCGAGCATGTGCGCTGGCCCAACCCGGTGCGGCCCGGCGACGCGCTGCGACTGGTGGCAGACGTGATCGAGGTGCGCCGCTCCGAGAAGCGCCCCACGCTCGGCATCCTGCGCTGGCGCTGGCGGCTCTTCAACCAGCGCGAGCTGGTGGTGCTCGACGCGGAAGTCACCAGCCTGTTCAAGCTCAAGCTGGCCGACTGAGGCTTCATCAATAAAAAAGCCCGCAACACGGGCGCTGCGGGCTTTCTTCGGCTTGGCCGCCGGGGTTACTGCTGCTTGATGTCGACAGCGCCCGAGCCTTGGGCCTTGGCGCGAGCCTTTGCGCCGGCGTTTGCCGGCTTCACGGTACCGGCGGTCGAGCCCACGGCGCCGGTTGCGCCATTCAGCGTGCTGCCAGCGGTGTTCGCTACGCCGCCCACTGCATTGGTGGCGCCGCCGACAGCGCCGGTGGCACCACCCAGCACGCCACCGACGGCATTGCCAACGCCGCCTGTCGAGTTGCCGGCCGCGTCGGTGGCGGTAGTGCCGGCATTCGTGCGGGCGCCTGCGGCCGCACCGGTGCGTGCACCGGCGCCTGCTGCGGCTCCGCCCTGTGGGGAGCCGGTGCCGGCGGCGCCCGAAGTGTTCACGTCTGCATTGACTCCCACGCCGACCCCGACGCCTTGCGCCTGGGCTGCGCCGCCGACGGCCAGGAGGCCTGCGAGCAGGGCGCCGAGGAAGATGCGGTTGTGTTGCTGTTGCTTCATGGGTGACTGTTCCTTTCGTAGCATGGTCACGATTTCAAGAACCGACCGAGGTTCGATCG
The DNA here is from genome assembly GCF_900106655.1 of Variovorax sp. YR634. Taxonomy (NCBI): domain Bacteria; kingdom Pseudomonadati; phylum Pseudomonadota; class Betaproteobacteria; order Burkholderiales; family Comamonadaceae; genus Variovorax; species Variovorax sp. YR634. Next base: position 69,571 of record NZ_FNOL01000012.1, on the reverse strand, counting down.
ATTCGGGTGCAACCATGGCCGGGCCGCCATCTGTCGCCATGTGCGCGACAGTCGCCCACGCATGTGGGAATCGGCTGTCGGCGAAATCAGAGGCTCGTACGTTAGGCCCCGGCCCGCATCAAGGCAGCAGATGCGTGCTGAAGAACGCTGTTGTCTTGCGGTTCACGTCCGGTAACACGCCGCTGCGGTCGAAGCCAGATGGGTCGTTGAGCATGTCGCCGATCAGCCCGGTGAGTCCCGGCGGCAGCGGCGACAGCAGCGAACCGTGCCCGGCGGTGGGCATGTCGGCAATCAGTTCGCAGCGCGGCAGGCAGGCCGCCAGCACCCTGTCGCTGTGAAAGCGCGGGATCAGCCAGCGGTCTTGCCGGGCGGTGATGAGCCCCAGCGGCACGCGCGGGTTGGCCAGCGAGGCCATGTCGAAATCGGCCGACGAAGGCACGGCCGCCGCGATGGCGGCGATGCGCGGGTCGGTGTGCTCGCGCGGGGTGGCGTCGTCGAAGCGATGGCGGATGACCCACAGCGCGGCCCATTTCTTCAGGCCATCGAAAGGCCCGCCCGTCAGCCGCATGATCAGGCCGACACAGGACTGGAAGTCGTCCACCAGGTTCGCCTCGCAATGCTGTTTGAACCCGGCCGGCGACCAGCGCCCGCCCGCGAGGCTCAGCGCCGTATGCCCGCCGGCCGACATGCCGTACATGCCGACCTTGTCGAGCTGCAGCAACGGCGCGAAGCGAGGGTCGCGTGCTACTGCGTCGATGGCGCGCGACACCTCGGCCGGGCGCATCGTCCAGCTGTCGGGGCCGGGGTTGCTGTCGTCCTTGTAGTTGTCGGCCTTGTGCTCGGGCATGGCGACGATGAAGCCGGCGTCTACCAGGCTGCGCGCCAGGTCCACGTGCACCCATGGCGCGCCGCCGGAGCCGTGCGAGACGACGACCAGCCGGCCATTGCCGCGCACCGGTGCGCCCTGCGCCGCCACGTCGAGCGTGAAGCGGGCGCGCCGGGTCGGCTGGGCCGCATCTGCGGACGGGTAGAACACCGTGACCGGGCCGTCGTCAGCCGTGGCAGGAAGCTCCGCCATGCCCATCGAGGCTTGCGCCCATCCGGACCACAGGGCCAGCAGGAAGATGAAATGGAAACGTCGTCGCATCGAACTCCTTGTCATCGGAGGCCCATGCCCCCGGCGACCCGGACGATGCAGCGGCGCGCCGGCAACGTCTTGCCGAAAGCCGCAAACGCGGTTTTCGGCAAGAGATTTCAGGATTCGGCCAGCTTCTGCTTGCGGAATTCGGTGGGCGTGAGGCCGGTGGCGGCCTTGAACGCGCGGTTGAACGGGCCGATGGACTGGAAGCCCGCGGTCAAGGCGATGGTCAGCACCGGCAGCTCGCGCTTCGAGGAGTCGGCCAGCGCCGCCGTGGCCTCGGCCAGCCGGAAGCCGTTGACGAAGGCGTTGAAATTGCGATGGCCCAGCCGCTGGTTGATGAGGCGGCGCAGGCGGTATTCGGGCACTGAGAGCCGTGCGGCGAGGGCGGCGATGCTCAGGTCTTCGCTGCGATAGGCGTGATCGACCGCCATGGCGTGTTGCAGGGATTCGGCGAGGCGGTCTTCGGCGGGGTCGGGGGCCGGGGGGGCGACAGGGGGCGGTTCGACCGTTGGGATAGGCGCATCTGGAACCATCGCGGCCGGAAACAGCTCCGACCCCGCCAGCCGCACCATCCGCCAAGCCACCACCGCCACGATCAGCAGCAGCATCGCCACATCAGCCGTCGCCGACAGGCTGGACAGCTGCCCGCGCGGCGAGGCCAGCCGGACGACCAGCATCCCGACGCTGTAGCCGACGCCCGTCACCACGATGAACACGCGCAGCCGGCGCCGCCCCTCCACCAGGTCCGCCCGCCACTGCGAGGCTGCCGCCATCGCGGCCAGCACTGCGAACACCAGTGGCACGGCGCGCTGAACTCCCATCGTCACCGGTGCGAGCACCGAGGCGCTGCCCGCCACCACCGCGCAGTTGAGCGCGGCCACCGCGGCCACCACGAGCCAAGCGGCAACGTGCACGGGCCGCGGCCTGAAGTCATCGTTGAATAGCGCCTGCACGAACACCCAGAACAGCACTGCATTGCCGACCGCCACGGCGACGAACGGCGACTGCCACACGCGCGGCACGAGCGATTCGAAGGCCGGCGCGGAGCCGATGACCTGGATGCACAGGCCCAGCGTCAGCAGCACGCCGGCGCGCGCGACCGGCAGGCGAGGGCGGTCGCGGCCGAGGACCAGCGCGAGCACGAGCAGCAAGGCCAGCAGCACGCCGCGCAGGGCGGCGTCGAGCAGGGTTGTCGGGGCGGGCGTCATGGTGGGGTTGGTGCAGCCGGCCCGATTCTCACCTCAGTGCCGTGACAACCGACGGGCGTTCCGGCCCCGCAAGACCCTTCGGCACGCCATGACAAACATATGCAACTCATAATGTTGCATGAAACGAGACAGCAAGCTTTCAGCCGTTCTCCACGTGCTCCTGCACATGGCCGAGATGAACGACCCCGTCACTTCCGAGTCGCTCGCGGCCGCGATGCACACCAACCCGGTCGTCGTGCGCCGCCTCATGGCCGGCCTGCGGCAGGCGGGGTTCGTCAGCTCGGCCAAGGGCCATGGCGGCGGCTGGGTGCTGTCGTGTTCGCTGGCGGCGGTGACGCTGGGCGACATCCACAACGCCGTCGGCGCGCCCGCGCTGCTGGCCATGGGCAATCGCACCGAGAGCCCGGGCTGCATCGTCGAGCAGGCCGTGAACGCGGCGCTCGACGGAGCGTGCGACGAGGCCGAGGCGCTGCTGCTCAGGCGTTTCAACAGCATCACGCTGGCCGATCTTTCCAGGGACTTCCACCGCCGCATGACGGGCGGCGGCTTTACATCGAAGGACATTGAACATGCGCTATGACGCTCTGATCGTGGGCGGCAGCTTTGCCGGCCTTTCCGCTGCCATGCAGCTGGCGCGCGCACGAAGGAACGTATGCGTCGTCGATGCGGGTGCGCCGCGCAACCGCTTTGCCGCGGCGTCGCACGGTTTCTTCGGGCAGGACGGCGTGCCGCCCTTGAAGATGATTGCCGACGCGCGCGACAAGCTGCTTGCGTATCCGTCCGTCAAGTTCGTCAGCGGCAGTGCGGTGGCCGCGAGCTCCGATGGCGCCGAGGGGTTCACGGTGTCCCTGAACAACGGCGAGCAGGTCCAGACCCGCAAGCTGCTTCTGGCGTACGGCATTCAGGACGGCCTGCCCGACATCGCCGGCATCAGCGAGCGCTGGGGCAAGAGCGTGTTGCACTGCCCCTATTGCCACGGCTACGAGTTCAGCGGGCGTCCACTGGGCGTGCTGTTCCACAGCGGGCATCCGCCGGACCATTCGCTGCTGATCAACGAGTGGGGCCCGACCACGGTCTTCCTGAATGGCGGCGACGGGCCTGATGCCGAGACGCGCGCGAGGCTGCAGTCGCGCGGCGTGGCCATCGAGCCGGGGCGCATCGTTGGCCTGGAAGGCGCGGCGCCTCAGCTTGCCGGCGTGCGCATCGACGATGGCAGGCTCGTGCCGATCGAGGCGCTGTACGTGGTGCCGCACACGCGTCCGTCCAGTCCGCTGGCCGAACAGCTCGGCTGCGCCTTCGACGACGGCCCCTTCGGCCCGGTGCTGCGCGTCGACGGCATGAAGATGACGACGGTGCCCGACGTCTACGCGGCGGGCGACCTCTCGATGAAATTCACCAATGCCACGCTGGCCTCGGCGGACGGCCTGATGGCCGGCGTGTCGCTGCATCGGTCGCTGGTGTTCGACGCTTGAGCGAACTTTTTTCCCGGATTCGGGAAAAGTGGCTCAAGATCACCCTATAATCTGAGGCTTCACGCGGGAATAGCTCAGTTGGTAGAGCGCAACCTTGCCAAGGTTGAGGTCGAGAGTTCGAGACTCTTTTCCCGCTCCACATTGCAGAAAAAAGGCCACCTCATCGGGTGGCCTTTTTCATTGGGCGCTTGATTGCTCAGCGGTCCGAGTGCTTCAGCAGGTAGCTGTTCGAGATCGCCTTGAACGACAGCCCGCCGTCCAGCCGCTTGAACACCACCCCCTCGCGTGAGATGCCCGGGTTCAGCGACGGCCCTTCGGCATACGCCAGCACCTCGGCCATCGATCCGCCGAAGCGGTCGAGCGTGCTCACTTCGAGCAGCGGCACGGTGCGCACCCCCGCTCCCAGCACGCGCAGCGCGTCGACGACGGCGTTGCGCTCATCCATCCCGCAGTGGCTGCCGCGGTCGATGTCGAACACATCGAAAACGTGGAACTGCTGACCGCGCAGCTTCTCCGGGTTGCCCTGGATGCCCTCGCCGACGATCTCTCCCTGCAGCGCCACATTGCGGCCCAGCGTCGCGAGTGCTTCCAGCAGGCGGTTTTCCCGCGCCACCCGCCACAGGCTGTTGCCCGGGGTTTCACGCAACTGCCAGTTGCGCCCGCATACGCCGAGTGCGCCTGCGTTGTGAAACACGGTCATGCTCGATCCGTCGAGCTTGACCGTGACCTCGAACGCAAGCCCGTCGTTTGCCGCAAGCACCTCCGGCAGGTTCTGGATGCGCTCCTGGTCGGTCTTGGCAATGAACGACGGAAACGCGCCCTCTACCTCGCCCGACAGGCAGGCCGGTATCACCGGCTCCCATTTGCCGATGCCGAACAGCTCGGCCCAATCGCGCTGGCGCAGTGCCGGATCGGCCAGCGCGAGCGCGTCGATTTCCGCGAACTGTGACAGCGGCAGGATCAGCCCTTGCGAGATCTGGCCGCGCAGCTTCATCGTGCGCAGCCGCACGCCGCGTTGTTCGTTCCAGGTGATCGCGGCCTTCTCCAGGAAGGCGAAGCGTGGATCGTCGAGCGGCAGGAACGCGTCGATCTCGAAGAAGACGCAGCGGTCGCCGACGGCGAACTCCCCCTTCTTGATGACGACGGTCCAGCCTTCGACGATGGCGCATTCGATGGCATCGGCCCCGGGGATGGGGCGGATGGCGTCGACGGTGCGGACGGTGACGAGTTTGCGCATGGTTGTTTTCTCCCTGTGGTTGATGGTGACGCAAAAGAAAAGAGGCCCGGAACCATTCGGTGTCCGGGCCTCCTTGAAAAGAGTGCTGAAGAGATGCGCGCTATGCGCCGACTCCTCCCGGTGATGCGTGATGGCCCGTTTGCTGCAAGCCGATCGCATGGCCCATGCCGCACGCGAACGCAAGGCCCGATGTCGGGCTCGCGTTGTCGATGTCGTTGGCAATGACCAGTGCTGCGTTCACGAAGAGGCTTCCGGGTGGTGGTTGTGGGTGTGTTTCGTTGTCGGATCGACGCGAGCAAATTCGCGAAGGAGGCGGACTGTAAATAATGTTTACGGCGGCGTCAACCCCTGGCCGCCAACACCGTCCCCCGGCTCTCCCCAAACCCGATGCGCGCATGCCCCGGCTTCTCGCACCAGCCGCGCAGCAGCACCGCATCGCCGTCTTCCAGAAAACCGCGCTGTTCGCCATTGATCAGCGTCACCGGGCTTTGCGCGGCGCGCGTCAGCTCGATGATCGCGCCGGCTTCACCTGCACCGGGCCCGGAGATCGTGCCGCTGCCGAACAGGTCGCCCGGGTTCAGGCTGCAGCCGCCCATCGTGTGGTGCGTCACCATCTGCGCGACGCTCCAGTACTGGTGCCTGAAGCTCGTGGACGACAGGCGCGACGGTCCGGTCTTCTCCTTGCGCGCCTTCTCGCTTTCGAGCCAGACCTCCAGGCGGATGTCGAGCGCGCCGCCCGCGCGGTTCTTCGCGTTCTCCAGGTACGCGAGCGGTTGGGGCTCGCTCGTTGGCCGCGTCCACGCCTGCCGGTAGGGCGCAAGCGCTTCCATCGTCACGATCCATGGCGAGATCGTGGTTGCGAAGTTCTTCGCGAGGAAGGGACCGAGCGGCGCCATCTCCCAGAACTGGATGTCGCGCGCCGACCAGTCGTTCAGCAGGCAGATGCCGAAGATGTGTTCTTCCGCATGTTCGAGCGCAATGGGCTCGCCCTGCGCATTGCCCCTGCCGATCCACACGCCAAGCTCCAGCTCGTAGTCGAGCCGCGCGCAGGCCTGATACGTCGGCGCCTTCGCGCCCGGCGCCATCGCCTGCCCCATCGGCCGGCGGAAGCGTTGGCCGCTCACGCCGATGGTCGACACGCGCCCGTGGTACGCGGTCGGAATCCAGCGGAAATTGGGCGTCACGTCGCCATCCGGATTCATCAGGCGGCTGATGTTCAGCGCATGGTCGATCGAGGTGTAGAAGTCGGTGTAGTCGCCGATGCGTGCAGGCACCGTGTATTCGACTTCGGCCTGCGGCACCAGGCATTCGCGCACGGCCTGTACCGTGGCGACGGGTGCGTCGTTCTTCAGCAGGTCGAAGAGCGCGTGCCGCAGCGCCTTCCACGCGGCGCCGCCGAGCGCGAAGAAGTCGTTCAGCACGGGCAGCGCGGCCGCTCGCGCCGCATCGAGTGCAAGACCGTCGAGCTGTTGCTGGGCGGCCAGCGCAGCAAGGTCCAGCACCTGGTCGCCGATGGCGACGCCGCCGCGAAACGCCTCGCTGCTGCCCGCGCGGCGAAACACCGCATGCGGCAGGTTCTGGATCGGAAAGTCGCTGTCCGCTGCATTGGCCGATTCGACCCAGCTGCGCGCGTTGGCGTCGTGCGTGTGGTTGAGTGCGCTCATGGTGAAGAGGCCCTCACACCGAAGCCATCAGCGCGTCGTCGAAGATCGCGACCGCGCGCGTCCACCCCGCCGACGCGCCGCGAATCTTGTGCGGAAAGCAGCTGATGAAGAAGCCCGTGGGCGGCAGCACTTCGAGGTTGTGCAGCTTCTCGATGTGGCAGTAGCCGATGTCGCGGCCGGCCTTGTGGCCTTCCCAGATCAGCGAGGCGTCATGCGTCTCGCCGTACTTCTTCGCGGTGTGCACGAAGGGCGCGTCCCAGCTCCATGCGTCGGTGCCCGTGAGGCGCACGCCGCGCTCAAGCAGGTACATCGTCGCCTCGTAGCCCATGCCCGCGCCGGCCGACACGTAGTCGGGGTTGCCGTAGCGCGAGCCGGCGCGCGTGTTGACCACCACGATCTCCAGCGGACTCAGCGCGTGGCCGATGCGCTTCAACTCGGCCTCGACGTCGTCGGCCGTCACCACGTAGCCGTCGGCGAAGTGGCGAAAGTCGAGCTTCACGCCCGGCTGGAAGCACCATTCGAGCGGCACGTCATGGATCGCGATGGCGGGCTTCTTCTCGCCCAGCGCCTTGTCCATGGTCGAGTGGAAGTGATAGGGCGCATCGAGGTGCGTGCCGTTGTGCGTCGACAGCTGCACCAGCTCCACCGCCCAGCCTTCGCCGTCGGGCAGGTCTTCGCGCTGAAGGCCGGGAAAGAAGGGCTCGATCTGCTCGTAGGTCTGCTCGTGCGTGAAGTACTGGATCTTCGGTGCGAAGGCCGGCGGGTCGGAGAGCACGTCGTTTTCGAGAAAGATCGAGAGGTCGACGAATTTGCGTGGCATGGCGGGGCTCCTTGTGGGGTGTTCGTGTTGGAAGAAGAGGAAAGAGAGGGAAAGAGAAGAGGAAGGAATCAGGGCTGCTGCCAGCGCAGCAGGCGTTTCTCGGCAAAGGCCAGCAGCGCGTTGCTCACGAAGCCGATGAGCCCAAGCAGCACGATGCCGGCGAACAGGTCGCTGGCGCGAAAGGCGCGTGCTGCCAGCAGAATGGCCTGGCCCAGGCCGCTTTGCGAGGCGATCATTTCGCCCACCACCGCGACGATCAGCGCAATGGTCAGCGCGAGCCGCATGCCGGCCAGGATGTCGGGCATCGCATTGGGCAAGCCCATCTTCCAGATGTACGCCGCGCGCGACATCTGCAGGCAGCGCGCCACTTCCGACAGGCGCGGCTCCACCGCCGCGAAGCCGTGCACCGTGGCCAGCAGCACCGGCCACATCGCGCCGAAGGCGACCACGAAGAGCACCATGCCGGGGTTCAGCCCGAAGATCGAAATGGCCAGCGGCAGCAGCGCCGAGGCGGGCAGGGGGCGAATGAACTCCAGCGTCGGCTGCACCCACGCACGCACCGAGGGCGACACGCCGATGGCCGCGCCCAGCAGCACGCCGAAGAGCGAAGCAAGCAGCCAGCCCTCGATCATCCGGCCCACAGTGGCCTGCGTGAAACCGAGCAGTTCGCCGTTGCCGCCTTCGCCGGAGAGGTTGAGTCCTTCGAGCAGGCTGGAGAAGGTAGCCTGCGGCGTCGGCAGGAACACGCGGCTGACCCAGCCCGCGTTGCTCGCGACCCACCACAGCGCGATCAGCGCGAGCAACACGCCCAGCGAGCCGAGCCAGTTCAGGCCGGTGCGATCGTTGTTGTTGCCGCTCATGACGGCACCCCCATGCGCCGCGACACCACGCGCTGCAACAGCAGCATGCCCGCATTGACTGCGAAGCCCACCACCCCGATCCAGCCCAGCCAGGCGAGCATCAGCGCGGGGTCGAAGCTCTGCTGCGCGATCATCATCGCGTAGCCCATGCCGTTCGGGTTGGCGGCGATCTCCACCGTCACGGCCACCACCAGCGCCACTGCCACGCCCAGCCGCAGCGCGACGAACAGGCGCGGCACGATGGCCGGCAGCACGATCTTGAAGGCCCGCTCGCGCGCCGACAGGCCCAGCATGCGGCTGACTTCGAGCAGCCGTGGCTCGATCTGCTGCACCGCCGACTGCACCAGCACCAGCAGCGGCCAGAAGGTGGCAAACGCCACGATGGCCAGTTCCATGCGCACGCCGAAGCCGAAGGTCAGCATCGCGAGCGGAATCAGCGCGACCGAAGGCACCGGGCGCAGCACCTCGATGGAGACGGAGCCGAGCTGCGCCGCGCGGCGCGAGAGTCCGAGCGCCAGGCCCAATGCGATGCCGAGCACAGCGCCCAGCAGCAAACCAAGTGCCGCGGTGCCGAGCGTGAAGCCGGTGGCCTGCCAGAGCGAGCCGTCCATGGCCGCGCCGACGAAAGCCTTGGCCGCCGCACTCGGTGGCGCGAGCGCATCGCTGCCCAGCGCGGCTGCACGTCGCGCGTACCACTCGAAGGCTCCGACGAGCACCACCGGAAACACCCACGGCCGCAGCCAGCGGAAGAGGCGGTTCTCAGTCATGGCCCTGCTCGATGAAGGCGAACAGTTCACGCCGCAACTGCAGGTACTCAGGATGCTCCTTCGTCGTAAGCTGGTCGCGCGGCCGGGGGATCTTCACGTCGATCATCCGCGCGAGACTCGGCCGCCCCGGCCCCGGGTTGGCCTGCAACGCGATCACGCGGTCACCGAGGTAGATGGCCTCTTCCAGGTCGTGCGTGACGAACAGCACCGTGAGCCCGTCATCGCGCACCAGTCGCGCGAGCTCGTCCTGCAGGCTCTGCCGCGTGAGCGCGTCGAGCGCGCCGAAAGGCTCGTCCATCATCATCAGCTCGGGCTTCTGCGCGAGGCAGCGTGCAATCTGCGCGCGCTGCTGCATGCCGCCCGACAGCTGCACCGGAAACTTCTGCGCATGCTTCGCGAGGCCGACCTTGCCGAGCACGTCGGCGATGCGCGGCGCGCGTTCGGCGGCGGGCACGCCGGCCGCTTCCAGCGCGAGGCTCACATTGCCTTCCACCGTGCGCCAGGGCAGCAGCGCGCGGCCGTAGTCCTGGAACACGAAAGCGACTTCGCGCGAAGGCTCGGTCATCTTCACGCCGTTGCGCCGCACCTCGCCCGCGCTCGCGGTGACGAGCCCGCTGGCCGCGCGCAGCAGCGTGGTCTTGCCGCAGCCGCTGGGGCCGACGATGCAGACGAACTCGCCGCGCGCCACGTCGAATGAGGTGGGCGACAGAATCTCGCGCCCGCCGAGGCGGATGGTCACGCCGTCGAAGCGCAGGAAGGGAGTGGCTTGCATCGTGGGGCTGGCCGGCGAATGAAAGGCGCTCGCCGACAGTGCGGCGCGTGCGGTGATGGGGGCAGGTGCTGAGATCACTTCGCCACCAGCTTCGCAACGTCGATGCTCGTCTTGAGCATGTCCTGCTCCTTCATCAGCCCGGTCCAGTAGGCGAGCTGCTTTTCCGTCACCACGGGGCCGGGCGGCGAGATCTGCACCTTGGCCAGCACTTCGGGCGGCAGCTTGATGTATTTGCCGATGGCAGCGCGCACCTTGGCGTCGTTCTTCGGCTGCTGCATGAACGCGCCAGACTCGACCAGTGCTTCGCGAAAGGCGCGCGCCGCCGCCGGATTTTTCGCCACCCACTCGCGCTTGGCCGCATGCACGATGGTCTGGTTGTTCTCGGGCAGGAAGGTCGAGTAGTACGAAGCCACGTAGCCCGCGCCGCTCTCGGTGATGCGGCTCATGAACGGATCGGCCGACACCACTGCATCGACCGAGCCGCCGCGCAGCAGGTCGGCATGCTGCGGGAATGCGGCCTCGACGAAGTTGACCTTGCGGTAGTCCACGCCGCTGTCTTTCAGCCATGCGCGGAAGGTCACGTGCAGGAAGGCGCCCAGGCCCGGCACGCCGATCTTCTTGCCAATGCAGTCTTGCGGGCTCTTGATGCCCGAGCCCGCGCGCGCCACCAGGCCGAAGCCGGTGATGGTCTTCGAGGTGAGGCCGCCGCCGGCCACCAGCACCAGGTCAAGCCCGCCATCCACCGCCTGCAGGAACACCGAGGGCGTGGGCCCGCCGATCTGCAGCGAGTCGGACTGCAGCGCCGCCGGGATCGTCGAGTTCAGCGGGATGAACTTGAGCTCGACCTCGAGATTGCGCTTCTTGAAGTAGCCCTCTTCGGCCGCCACGAACACCGAGGCGAAGTCGGTCACGGCCGTGTAGCCGAACACGATCTTCGGGTTGGACTGGGCGCGCGAAGGCAGCGCGGCAATGGCCGACGTCGCGGCAAGCGCCGACAGCAGGGTGCGTCGTTTCATCATGGCTTTTGTCTCCTGGAGATGGTCTTGTTCGTGCGTGGGGTCTTGGGCCGCGGCAGTGCGGCGCGCAGGCCGCCGACGATGAAGCTCACCAGCATCGGCGCCACGGCCGGGTCGGCGCGCGTGTTCTCGCCGCGCGAGAGCCGTTCGATGCGGCTGTCGTTCAGGTGGTGCAGCAGCGAGCCCAATGCGAACTGATAGCCCCAGGCCGCCTGGCTGCGCGTGGCATGCGGCAGCGCGACGTGCAGCGCATCGATGTACGCCTCGGCCAGCGGGTCGAAGTAGGCGCGCAGCACGCGGTCGGCTTCCTCGGTGGCGTGGTACAGCTCGCGCGCGACCAGCAGCGCGTAGTACTCGCCCTCTGAACTTGCGCGCAGCGCCAGCACGGGCGCGGTGAAGGCTTCGATGATGCGCGGCAGTGTGCGCGCGTCGTCGGGGTCGATGTTCACAGCGGCCAGCCCCGCGAGCCGCGCCTCGATGGAGTGGCCCCAGTGCTCGAAGATCGCGTGAAACAGCTCGTGCTTCTGGCCGTAGTAGTAGCCCACCAGCGCCAGCGGCACGCCGGCCTCCTCGGCGATCTGGCGGATCGTCACCACGTGGTAGCCGTGCTGCGCAAAAAGCTTCTCGGCCGCCAGCAGGATCGCCTGCTTGCGATCGGGCCGCGCAGTCGCGATGGCGACTGCGGCGGGGGGCGGCGTCGCGGCGCGCGAGGTAATGCGCCTTGCGGCAGGTGTGCGGGTGCTCATGAGGGCGTATTGAACGCTTGTACAAAAACATTGAACACGCGTACAAACCCTGAGGTCAACCCCGATTGAGCACGGTCGTTCGCAGCGCTACGCTCGTGCCATGCCCGCTCCCAACATCCCCCAGATCTGCCTCTATCAAGACTGGCTGCGCGAGACGCGCGGCCTCGTGTTCGACAGCTACGACGCCCTGTGGCGCTGGTCCGTCACCGAGCTCGACGCCTTCTGGCAGAGCATCTGGGACTACGCCCGCATCGAGTCGCCCACGCCGCACACAGCCGTGCTCGCCGAATCGCGCATGCCCGGCGCGCGCTGGTTCCCGGGCGCCCAGGTCAACTACGCACGCGAGGTGCTGCGCCATGCCGATGCGGCACACGCGGCCGGCATGCCCGCCATCGTGAGCGACAACGAACGCGGCGAAGTGCGCGAGATGTCGTGGCCCGAAATGCGCCGCCAGGTGGCGTCAGTGGCGCTCACGCTCAAGTCGCTCGGCGTGCAGCGCGGCGATCGCGTTGCGGCCTACATGCCCAACGTGCCCGAGACCATGGTGGCCTTTCTCGCGTGCTCCAGCATCGGCGCGATCTGGAGCGTGTGCGCGCCCGACATGGGCACGGCCGCAGTGGCCGACCGCTTCCGCCAGATCGAGCCCAAGGTGCTGATCGCCGTCGACGGTGTTCATTACGGCGGCAAGCCGCTCGACCGCAGCGCCGTGCTGCAGGAGCTGCGGGGCCAGCTGCCGAGCGTGCAGAAGCTGCTGCTCGTGAAGTCGCCGTACGCCGCCAGCGCGGTGCCGCATGACGTCGACTGGGCGCAGGCCACCGACCGCAACGGTGCCGAGGTTGCCGCCTTCGAGCCCGAATGGCTGCCCTTCGACCACCCGATCTGGATCGTCTATTCGAGCGGCACCACCGGCCTGCCCAAGCCCATCGTGCACGGGCAGGGCGGCATCATCCTCACCATGCACGCCTGCGGCCTGCACAACGACGTGGGCGCGAGCTATGGCGCCAACAACTTCGGCGAGCGCTACCACTGGTACAGCTCCACCGGCTGGGTGATGTGGAACTCGCAGCTTTCGGGCATGGCCTTCGGCGCCACCATCTGCATCTACGACGGCAACCCGGCGGGCAGCAAGGAGAAGCCCGACTGGAGCGTGCTGTGGCGCTTCGTGGCGCGGCACAAGGTCACGTTCTTCGGCGCGGGCGCGGCCTACTTCACCAACTGCATGAAGGCCGGCCTTGTCGCGAAGGAATGCGGCGACCTGTCGCGCGTGCGTGCACTCGGCAGCACCGGCTCGCCGCTGCCCGAAGAGGTGCAGCGATGGGGCTCCAGGCAGATTCTCGACGCGGGCTCGAAGGAAGTGTGGTGGTGCAACATCTCCGGCGGCACCGATTTCTGCGGCGCCTTCGTCGGCGGCAACCGCGACCTGCCCGAAGTGCCGGGCCAGATGCAGTGCCGCGAACTCGGCCATGCGGTCGAGGCGTGGAACGAGCAGGGCCAGCCGGTCATCGGCGAAGTCGGCGAGCTGGTGTGCACCAAAGCCATTCCGTCGATGCCGCTCTACTTCTGGGGCGACGAAGGCAATGCGCGCTACCTGTCGAGCTACTTCGACACCTACCCCGGCGTGTGGCGCCATGGCGACTGGATCAGGATCGGCGAGGACGGTGGCTGCATCATCTACGGCCGCAGCGACGCCACCATCAACCGCCAGGGCCTGCGCATGGGCACCAGCGAGATCTACAGCGCCGTCGAGGGCCTGCCCGAGGTACTCGACTCGATGGTGGTCGACCTCGAATACCTGGGCCGCGACAGCTACATGCCGCTGTTCGTGGTGCTGCGCCCCGGCGTGTCGCTCGACGACGCCATGCGCACGCGGCTCAACAACGCCATCAAGACTTCGCTGTCGCCGCGCTTCGTGCCCAACGACATCTTCCAGGTGGCCGAGATCCCGCGCACGCTCTCGGGCAAGAAGCAGGAGCTGCCGATCAAGAAGCTGCTGCTGGGCCAGCCCATCGAGAAGGTGGTCAACCGCGAGGCGATGGCAAACCCCGGCAGCCTGGACTGGTACGTGGCCTTTGCCGCACAGCGTGCCTCCGCAAGTGCCTCCGCATAATGGCCGCATGAAAAGACGCACCAGCCTCCTCATGTTCTCCGTCATCGCAGGCGCCTCGTTGCTGAGCGCTTGCGCAGTGCCTTCTTCGCCAGCTGCAGGCGGTGCCGCGCAGCTTCGCGTGAGCGGCACCGTCACCTACCGCGAACGCATCGCGCTCGACCCCGCGGCCGAAGTCGTGGTGCAGTTGCTCGACGTGTCGCGCATGGACGCGCCCTCGACCGTGCTTGCCGAGCAGCGCATCAAGGCCAACGGCAAGCAGGTGCCCTTTGCCTACGAGCTGAAGGTGGATGCCGCGCGCATCGACCCGCGCATGCGCTACGCCGTGTCGGCGCGCATCTCGCGCGGCGACCAGCTTCTGTTCATCAACGACACGCAGTACTCCGTGCTCACGCAAGGCGGCGCCACCAGCGCCGACCTGGTGCTGGTGCGCGTCGCCCAGGCTCCGCGCTAGGAAGTCATCAGCTCGTAGAGCACCATGCGCGTCTGCCGGCCGCGCAGTTCCGCCTGCTCCTCGACGCGCCGCGTGTGAAGCCGGCCGCCCAGCCCGGCGAAGGTGGTTTCCGACATCAGCGTCTGCGTGCCGAGCTGCTTGTTGAAGCCCTCGATGCGGCTCGCCACGTTGATCACGTCGCCGAACGCCGTGTACGACAGCCGATCGTTCGAGCCCAGCACCCCCGCGATCACCGTGCCTGTGTGGATGCCCACGCGCGTGCGGAACTCGGGCAGGCTCTGTGCCGCCCACTTGCGGTTGAGATCGTCCATCTCCACGTGCAGCTCCAGCGCGGCCAGGCAGGCCTTGTATTCCGCGTCCTTCAGGTCGGAGGGCGCGCCCCACAGCACCATGATGCCGTCGCCGATGAACTTGTCGACCACGCCGCCGTGCCGCGCGAACACGCCCGTCGCCAGGTTGAAGTACTCGGTCAGCATGACCACCAGCACGTCGGTGTCGAGCGACTCCGAGATCGAGGTGAAGCCCTCCACGTCGGTGAACATCACCGTCACGCGCCGCGGTGAGCCGCTGGGTGCGAGCGTGTGGCCCGCGTCGATCAGCTGGTTGATCACGTCCACCGGCACGAACTTGCTGAAGGCCTTCAGGCTGCGCGCCGAGTCGTCCAGGGCCTGGTCCAGGTGCTGGATCTCGAGCACGCGGCTCGGTTCGCGCGGCAGGTTGTCCAGCTCCAGCAGGCCGATGCGGCGCGCGATGTGCGAGAGGTTCTCCACCGGCGCAGTCACCAGCTTCGACAGCTTCAGCGACATGAACAACGCCATCGCCAGGAAGACCAGTGCCAGCGCCAGGCCCCACAGCACCGCGCGATGCAGGTCGCCCAGCAGCATGTCTTCGGGCACCCAGCTCACCAGTTGCCAGCCGGTGCTGGGAATGCGCGAGGCCTGCACCAGATAGCGGCGGCCTTCGTGGGTGAAGGAGAACTCGGTGTCGGTGCCGCCGCCCGCCGTGCCGTCGGCCACCATGTGCGCATGCAATGCACCGAGCACGCCGCTGGGCGGCTGCAGCTCGTGCAGCACGCCCGGCATGTCGCTGCGCGCGAGCACGCGGAAGTCGGCGCTCAGCAGCGCGCTGTCGCCGTAGCCGTCGCTGCTGAACTGGCGCACGAATTCCGACAGCCGCCCGAGCGACACGTCGCCCGCCGACACCAGCGCCTGCGCGCTGCTGTCGGCGTAGCGGCGCTTGCTGGGCAGTGCGTAGGTCACGCCAAGCTCCTGCGCGGCTGCGAACACGTACGGCTGCGTCCAGATGGGCCCCTGTGCCTTGCATGCCTGCACGTACCAGCTGCGCTGCGTCGGGTTGTAGTTGCTGCGGAACGACTCGAGGCGCTGCGTGGCATAGCGCTGCTGCACGTCGGCCTCGGCATCCAGCGGCAGCTTGTACTGCCAGGTCTCGGTGGTGGAGCCTGCGCCACGCTCGATGTGGCGCATGGCCGGCACCGGGTAGCGCAGCGCCATCAGCATCTGGCCCTTCTCGTTGCTGACGTAGATGCTGTCGAGCTCGGGCGACTGCTGCAGCAGCGTCCAGAGCAGCTCCGCCGTTCTTTCGGAGTGCTCGCCCGCGGGCTGCAGGCTGGGGGCGGTGCCCACCGCGTTGATGACCGACTCGGCTTTCTGTAGAAAGGCCAGCACCTTGTCTTCGGTGCGGTCATGGTTGGCCTTGTGCGCGGACACGCCGATGCGCGACACCAGCCGCTGCGAGCCCCAGTAGCCGAGCGACACCAGCAGCAGCGACTGGGCCAGCGCCACCACGCTGACGATGGTGCCCACGTCCACCCGGAAGCGGCGCGAGCGCCCGGCCGGTGCCGGTTGTGTGACAGATTTTTCGACCGACGGCTTTCCAGCCACTTCCGGATTCCCGGAAGAGTTCTTGTTGTTCATACAGCTCCCTGACGACCACTCGAATGCACCCGCTGCAGCGAAGCCGCGGGCCGACCTTCGGTGATCCACGGCCTCGATCGTTGGTGTCGGGGATCCTGGTGGCGCCGGAGGCGGGCGCGATTTTCGCTCGACTTCGGCTGTCTGTGCGGTACTGAACAGCGCCGCGGTGGCTCAGGCCTGTCTAGACCGGAGTCGTGGAAGCGCGTGGGAGCGGCCCTTCAGCGCGCGTCGTGAAAGATGATGCCCAGCGTATGCCGCCGCCCCGAACGCACGCGGCTCACGCCGTGGCGCATCGTCACGCGGTAGCTGCCGCGCGTGCCGGCCACAGGCCGCTGGTTGACCGCGAAGATCACCGCCTCGCCCTGCGCGAGCGGCGCCACCTCGGCGCGCGACTGCATGCGCGGGCGCTGCTCGGTCAGCACGAACTCGCCGCCGGTGAAGTCTTCGCCCGGTTCGCTCAGCAGCACCGTGAGCTGCAGCGGAAACTGCAGGTCGCCGTACAGATCCTGGTGCAGGCAGTTGTAGTCGCCCTCGTCGTAGCGCAGCAGCAGCGGGGTAGGGCGCAACTGGCCCGCCGCGTGGCAGCGCGCGAGATACGCGGCGTGGTCCGGCGGATAGTCGGCCGGCTGGCCCATCGCCGCGGCCCACGCATTGGCCAGCGGCGCGAGGCGTTCGTACAGCGCGCTGCGGCATGCGGCGAGCCTGGGCGGCAGCGGGTTTGCAAAGTATTGGTACTCGCCTTGCCCGAAGCCGTGGCGTTGCATCACCACGCGGCTGCGAAAGCGGTGGCCTTCGTCGTACATGGCGGTGAGCGCGGCGCATTCCTCGGGAGTGAACAGCTGGCCGATGACGGCGCAGCCGCGGGCGGCGAGGTCTGCTTCGATGCGGGGCCAGTCGAGCGAATCGATGCGGGAAGGCTTTCTTGTCATGCGCCCAGTGTCCCGCTTGCAGACCCGCGAGGCTCGCCGTTTCCGGACGCGGGTTTCGGGCATGGGCTTTGGCGCCCCACGTGGCGAGAAAGTCACCGGCCCTTTCAAGCTACCCCGCGTTCGGGCTCCTGCCGGGCCTGCTCCAGCAGCCAGTCGCTGAAGAACTTCAGCAGCGGCCGCTGATCGGCCCGCTCCGGCGTCACGAGGTAGTAATTGCGCTCGCCCGACAAGGGCCGAGCGCACGCCACCACCAGCTCGCCGCGTGCCAGTTCGTCGGCCACCAGCATCGTCGGCATCAGCGCCACGCCGAGCCCGTGCGACGCGGCCGCGGCCAATATCGAGAACAGCTCGTAGCGCGGACCACCGCGCGCGTTGGGCGCGTCGATCTGCTGCGCGTCGAACCACTGGCGCCAGCCGTCGGGCCGCGTGCTTTGCTGCAGCAGCGGCATCTTCGCGATGGCGGCCGGCGTCACGGCCTTGCCGCGTGGGAGCAGCGACGGGCTGCACACCGGCACCACGTCTTCGTGCATCAGCAGCAGCGCGCGCGTACCGGCCCAGTTCTCTACCTGCGCGGGCGTGCCGGCGTACAGCGCGGCGTCGAACTCGGCGTCGGCAAACAGAAAGGGGCGTGTGCGCGTCTCGATGTGCACCACCACGTCGGGCTGCAGCGCCGCGAAGCCCTTCAGGCGCGGCATCAGCCAGCGGGTGGCGAAGGTGGGCACGGCCGCCAATGAGAGCGAGCCGCCTTCGCCCTGGTGGGCCATTGCGTCGAGCGTGTCGCGCTCCATCGCTTCCAGCCGCTTGGTGATCTGCCGCGCGTAGGCCGCGCCGCTGGCCGTGAGCGCTACCCCGTGCCGCGTGCGGCGGAACAGCGCCACGCCGAGGAAGGCTTCGAGCGTGCCGATCTGGCGCGACACGGCGCTTTGGGTGAGCGCCAGTTCCTGCGCAGCGCGGGTGTAGCTCTCGTGGCGCGCGGCGGCGTCGAAGCACACGAGGGTTTGCAGGGGTGGAATCTTGCGGCGCATGTATGCCTCGGGTGTATGTATGAAACCCTGGCCTCACCAATGAAGAGGCCGATCGAACATCTTGCAAGACATTCTACAAACGCATATCTGGGTGCGGAATCATCGTTTGCGTCATGCCCCCCGCATGGCTAGCATCGGCCCCATTCCCCCTCTTTTCACCTTTCCCCTAATTTCCGGAGACAGCCACATGGCCGCCAAAGCGCAATTCCACTGGGACGACCCCCTTCTTCTCGACCAGCAACTGACCGACGAAGAACGCATGATCCGCGACGCGGCCAATGCCTACTGCCAGGAGCGCCTTGCGCCCCGCGTCATCGAAGGCTTCCGCACCGGCGAAACCGACCCCGCCATCTTTCGCGAAATGGGCGCGCTCGGCCTGCTGGGCCCGACGATCCCCGAGCAGTACGGTGGCCCCGGCCTCAACTACGTGGCTTACGGCCTGATCGCCCGTGAAGTCGAGCGCGTCGACTCGGGCTACCGCTCGATGGCCAGCGTGCAGAGTTCGCTGGTGATGGTGCCGATCTTCGAATTCGGCACCGAAGCGCAGAAGCAGAAGTTCCTGCCCAAGCTCGCCACCGGCGAATGGATTGGCTGCTTCGGCCTGACCGAGCCCGACCATGGCTCCGACCCCGGCAGCATGGCCACGCGTGCCAAGAAGGTGCCGGGCGGCTACTCGCTCAGCGGCTCGAAGATGTGGATCAGCAACTCGCCCATCGCCGACGTGTTCGTGGTGTGGGCCAAGGAAGTCAGCGAAAGCGGCACGGTCGGCCCCATCCGCGGCTTCGTGCTTGAGAAGGGCATGAAGGGCCTGTCGGCTCCGGCGATCCACGGCAAGGTCGGCCTGCGCGCCAGCATCACCGGCGAGATCGTGATGGACGGAGTGTTCTGCCCCGAAGAAAACGCCTTCCCCGAAGTGCAGGGCCTCAAGGGCCCGTTCACCTGCCTCAACAGCGCCCGCTACGGTATCTCGTGGGGCGCGATCGGCGCCGCCGAAGACTGCTGGCATCGCGCCCGCCAGTACACGCTGGACCGCAAGCAGTTCGGCCGCCCGCTCGCCGCCAACCAGCTCATCCAGAAGAAGCTGGCCGACATGCAGACCGAAATCACGCTGGGCCTGCAAGGCAGCCTGCGCCTGGGCCGCATGAAGGACGAAGGCATCGCCGCGGTGGAAATCACCTCGATCATGAAGCGCAACAACTGCGGCAAGTCGCTCGACATCGCCCGCATGGCGCGCGACATGATGGGCGGCAACGGCATCAGCGACGAATTCGGCGTGGCCCGCCACCTGGTGAACCTGGAAGTGGTCAACACCTACGAAGGCACGCACGACATCCACGCGCTCATCCTGGGCCGCGCCATCACCGGCATCGCAGCTTTCGCCAACTGAGCCGCATGACCAAGCCCGCAGCACTCGACGGCATCAGGGTCCTCGATCTGTCCCGCGTGCTCGCGGGCCCGTGGTGCACGCAGATCCTGGCGGACCTGGGCGCCGACGTCGTCAAGATCGAGCGCCCCGGCGTCGGCGACGACACGCGCACCTGGGGTCCGCCCTTCATCAAGGACGCGAACGGCAACGACACCGACCAGGCCAGCTACTTCACGTCCTGCAACCGCAACAAGCGTTCGGTCACGGTCGACATGGCCACGCCCGACGGGCAGGCGCTGCTCAGGCAAATGGCGGCGCAGGCCGACATCGTGGTGGAGAACTTCAAGACCGGTGGCCTCAAGCAATACGGCCTCGACCACGAGAGCCTGCGCGCGGCCAACCCGCGCCTCATCTACTGCAGCGTGACCGGCTTCGGCCACGACGGCCCTTATGCCGAGCGCGCGGGCTACGACCTGATGATCCAGGCCATGACCGGCATGATGAGCATCACCGGTCGTCCTGATGACGTACCCGGTGGTGGCCCGTTGCGCGTGGGCGTGGCGCTCACGGACCTGTTCACCGGCGTCTACGCCAGCACCGCCATCCTCGCGGCGCTGCAGGTGCGCGACCGCACCGGCGAAGGCCAGCACATCGACATGGCGCTGCTCGACGTGGGCATGGCCATCCTCGCCAACCAGGCGAGCGCGTTCCTCAACACCGGCAAGGCGCCCGAACGCCAGGGCAACACGCACCCGAGCCTCGCGCCGTATCAGGACTTTCCGACGCAAGACGGCTCGATGCTGCTGGCCATCGGCAACAACGGGCAGTTCGCGCGCTTCTGCGAAGCAGCCGGCCATCCGGAATGGGCGACCGATGCGCGCTTTGCCACCAACACACTGCGCGTGAAGCACCGCCTGGTGCTGATCCCGATGATGGAAGAACTCACGCGCACCCGCACCACGGCCGCGTGGGTCACGCTGCTCGAAGACAAGGCCGTGCCCTGCGGCCCGATCAACGACATTGCCCAGGCCTTCGATGACGCGCAAGTCAAGGCGCGCGGCCTTGCGGTCACGCTGCCGCGCGATGCGGGCGACGGCATCGCCAGCATCACGGGCGTGGCGAGCCCGCTGCGGCTGACGGCCACGCCGCCCGTGCTGCGCCATGCACCACCGGCGCTGGGCCAGCACACGCAGGAAGTGCTGGCGGAAATGGGCATCGACTCCGCCCGCTTCGACGCCCTGCGATCGGCCGGCGTGGTTTGACCACCAGGCAGCCATGACGAGCCCGATGCGCACGCCACCGTTCTCGGTGCTGCGCATCGACCACATCGTGCTGCGCGTGAAGGACATCGAACGCGCCATCACGTTCTACCGCGACGTGTTGGGCTGCGCCATCGAGAAGCGCCGCGACGACCTGGGGCTCGTGCACCTGCGCGCCGGCGCGAGCCTGATCGATCTGGTCACGCCCGATGGCCCACTGGGCAGGCAGGGCGGGGCGCTTGCCGGCGTGGAAGGCCGCAACGTCGACCACATCTGCCTGCGCATCGAGCCTTTCGACGAAGCCGCCATTCGCGCGCTGATGGCTGCCCACGGCGTAGCGGTGAACGGCGAGGTGCAGAACAACTTCGGCGCCGAGGGCAATGGCCCCTCGATCTACATCGCCGACCCCGACGGCAACACCGTCGAGCTCAAGGGCGCTCCTCGCTGACCTGCGGCTCGACCGAGCGGCCGCTTTGTACGCCAGTGTGTCTGGCCGCCCGCCGCACACACGGGCATGCAAAAGTGCGCCCCGCTCGACACATCGCGGATACAGCCCGCCGATTCAATCCATGCATCGCCATTCCGGCGAGCCTGAAAGGAATTCCCATGAGCTCCACCACCGCAAAGATCCTCTACACCGGCAAGACCCACACCACCGGCGGGCGCGACGGCGCATCGCGCAGCGACGACGGGCGCCTCGATATCCGGCTTTCGTCGCCCGGCACCTCTGGCGCGGGCACGAACCCCGAGCAGCTGTTCGCCGCGGGCTGGTCGGCCTGCTTCATCGGCGCGATGGGCAAGGCGGCCGGCGCGATGAAGATCAAGCTGCCCGCCGACCTGGCCGTCGATGCCGAGGTCGACCTGGCCAACGAAGACGGCCAGTACTTCCTGCGGGCGCGCCTGAACGTGAGCCTGCCGGGTCTCGAGCGCGAAACCGCCCGCGCTGTGGTCGACGCCGCGCACCAGACCTGCCCGTACTCCAAGCTCACGCGCGGCAACATCGACGTCGAGCTCAACCTGGTCTGAGCGCCGCAGCCTCAGCCAGCCCGCCCGATGGTCGCCACTCCGAACACGATCACGCCCAACACCAGGTTCACCATCACCAGCTTGCGCACGGTGTTGAGCCGCGCGGCCGCCACCGGCCAGGCGCTTTCATCCACCGCGCGCCGCATCGCCTTGAACACCGAGGCGCGGATGTAGACGTAGATGGCGGCCATCACGATCGCGATGCTCATCATCGCCTCGATGCGCCAGTGCAGGCCGCGGAAGCCGCCCGTCGAGAGGATCATCGCCACGCCGGTCACGAACAGCAGCGTGACCGACGCGTCCACCCCCACGAAGAAGCGCCGCAGCGTCGCGGCCATCATGCGCAGGCGCAGCGGCGGCTCCAGCGTGGCGACGGCAGAAGGGCGCACCGCGAAGTGCATGGTCGCCATGCCGCCGACCCAGAAGGCGGCGCAGAGCAGGTGAATGAAAAGCGGAATGGCGTACGACATGGGGCCCGATCAGAACACCGAAAGGGCGAGGCGCGCAATGTCGTGCCTCATGCCGCGGTGCTTCGTGCACGCGAGGCCGCGCGCTTCTCCGCTTTCTCCGGCTTGTCCTTGCTGGCGGCCAGATCGGCATATCGCCGCATGTCGGCCACCACGCACCGCAGCAATTCGGAAGCGGCCGGCGACAGCATGCGCCCGTGCCGCGACACGATGTGCGAGCGGCCCTGCGACAGCAGCGGGTTCTTCATCGGCAGCTCGACCAGTTCGGGGTTGGTGGCGTTCGGCGTGAGCGAGATGCGCGTGCCCAGCGCATAGCCCAGCCCGGCCGACACGAAGTGGCCGAGCGCGCTGAACGAGGTGGTGGTCAGCAGCGATGGCAGCCGCACGCCTTCGCTGACCTCGGCCGCCTCGATGTGCTGGCGCACGCCGAAGTTGCGATGCAGCGTGGCGCCCGGGTAGGGCAGCAGGTCGGCCAGCTTCAGCGGACGGCCCAGCTGCGCGAGCGGGTGCGTGGCCAGCACCAGCGCCTGGATCGGCTGCGAGTGCGACTGGTGGGAGGTGAGCCTGTCGTCCTTCGGCGGCTGGAACAGCATGCCGATGTGGGCGCGTTCCTCGACCACGCGCTGCACGATCTCGTCGGTGCTCGCCACGTCGAGGTCGATGGTGATCTTCGGGTGCGTGGTCATGAAGTCTCGCAGGCTGTGGCGCATGAGCCAGTCGACGTACCCCTCGCCGGCCACGACGTCGATGTGGCCGCGCTCGATCTTGCGGATGCTGTCCATCTGCGCCATCAGGTGCTGCTTCTGGCTGTTCTGGCGCCGCACGTAGCCAGCCAGCATCTCGCCCGCATCGGTGGGCACCACGCCACGGCCGTGGCGCTCCAGCAGCGGCACGCCGCACTCCTGTTCGAGGATGCCGATGGCGCGGCTCACGGCCGATGGGTCCATGTCAAGCACGTCGGCGGCGCCGCGCACCGAGCCGCTGTCGAGCACCTGCATGAAGTAGCGCACGCGGCGCGTGTCGAGCTTGTCGTCCATGGCCCGGTCTCCTGAAGTTCGTGGCGAGTGTTGCATTCAATGCATCGAATATCCCGATTTACGGTCATTGATGCAATAGACCTGCAAGCCGAAACTCGCCGGCACCCCGCAGGTACTGCGCCACGAAAAGACGCCCCACCCATGACCTCTGCCGCCTCCGTCCTTGCCGCCGCCGCGCCTTCCAGCGCCTCCGGAAAACTCAAGCTCGCGCTCGTCACCCTCGCCATCGTGGCCGTGGCCGAGCTCATCGGCCCGGTGCAGTTCAGCGTCGGCCCGGGCAAGGTGGCGCTGCTGCCGATGCTGTGGGCGCTGCTGATCGCGGCCGCATGGGGCATCGCGCACAGCCGTGTGCCGGGCGTGGCGCGCGTGGCGACTGCCGAGCAGTCGTTTGCCGGCGGCCTGCTGAATGCGGGCCTGCTGCTGTTCGTGGTGAAGCTGGGCCTCACGGTCGGTGCCGCGTTGCCGCAGGTCAAGCAGGCTGGCTGGGCGCTGCTGTTCCAGGAGTTCGGCCATGCGCTGGGTACTCTGGCGCTGGGCCTGCCGCTGGCGCTGCTGCTGGGCATCAAGCGCGAAGCCGTGGGCGCCACCTTTTCGGTGGGCCGCGAGGGCAACCTCGTGATCATCGGAGAGAAGTACGGCATGGCCTCGCCCGAGGGCCGCGGCGTGCTGGCCGAGTACATCACCGGCACGGTGCTGGGCGCGCTCTTCATCGCGGTGCTGGCGGGCTTCATCGCCAGCCTGCACATATTCGATCCGCGCTCGCTGGCCATGGGCGCCGGCGTGGGCTCGGGCAGCCTGATGGCCGCGGCGCTGGGCGCCATCGCCGCGCAGCAGCCGGCCGAGATGCTGCCGCAGCTCACAGCGATTGCCGCCGCATCGAACCTGCTGACCACCGTGGCAGGCTTTTACTTCACGCTGTTCCTGTCGCTGCCGCTGTGCTCGTGGCTCTACGGCAAGCTGGAGCCGGTGCTGGGTCGCTTCTCGAAGCGCGGCGCGCAGGACTCGGCAGGCACGGGCGCCGTGTCGCAGGTCAGCGTGGCGCATGGCGGTGCCTTGCCGCTGCGCGACACGCTCATCGCCTGGGCGGTGGTGGGTGGCGGCGTGCTCATCGGCAATTCGCTGACCTACAAGGTGCCGATGCTGGTCTCGCTCGAAGGCATGGCTGTGGTGGTGGTGATCGCGCTGGTGGTCGAGGGCGTCAAGCGCCTCATGCCGCGCCTGCCGATGGTGCTGGTGCTGTCGGTGGTGGCTACCGTGGTCGGCATTCCGGGCCTGTTCCCGTTCTCCGACGCGCTGATCGCACTCACCGCCAAGCTCAACTTCCTGGCCTTCACGACGCCGGTGCTGGCGCTGGCCGGCTTCTCCGTCGCGAAAGATCTGCCGGTGTTCCGCCAGCTGGGCTGGCGCATCGTGGTGGTGTCGCTCACCGCCACGGCCGGTACCTTTCTCGGCGCCACGCTGATTGCCGAATTCTTCCACTGACAACCCACGAGAGAACTGCCATGTACCGCGACCCCGACATCGACGAAGACACCCGCGCCCGCATGCTGAGCTGGCGCCGCGACATTCACGCCAACCCCGAGACCGCCTTCGAGGAACACCGCACCGCCAACGTCGTCGCCAATGCGCTGATGCTGATGGGCCTGACGGTGCATCGCGGCCTGGCCGGCACTGGCGTGGTCGGTACGCTGAAGAACGGCGAGGGCCCGGGCATCGCGCTGCGCGCCGACCTCGATGCGCTCAACATGCAGGAGCTGGGCACGCAGGCGCATGCCTCCAAGTGCGTCGGCAAGATGCACGCCTGCGGCCACGACGGCCACACCGCCATGCTGCTCGGCGCGGCCGAGCACCTGTCGCGCCACAAGCCCTTCAAGGGCACGGTGCACTTCGTGTTCCAGCCCGCCGAAGAGAACGAGGGCGGCGGGCGCGTGATGGTGGAAGAGGGCCTGTTCGAGCAGTTCCCGGCCGATGCTGTGTACGGCATGCACAACTTCCCGGCCCTGCCGCGCGGCCAGTTCGCGATCCGCAAGGGCACGATGACGGCCTTTCTCGACACCTTCGAGATCGTCATCACCGGCAAGGGCAGCCACGGCGCCATGCCCGAGACCGGCATCGATTCGGTGGTCGTCTCGGCCCAGCTGGTGAACGCGCTGCAAACCATCGTGAGCCGCCGCACCGGCGCGACCGATTCGGCGGTGGTGAGCGTCACGCAGATCCACGGCGGCGACACCTGGAACGTGATCCCCGAGACTGTGGTGCTGCGCGGCACCGTGCGCACGCTCGACCCCGTCATTCAAGACCAGACCCAGGCCGCGATGCAGCAGATCTGCGACGGCGTTGCAGTCACGCACGGCGCCCGGGTGGCGCTCGACTACCGTCGCGGCTACCCCGGCGTGGTCAACACGCCCGCCGAGACCGACGCCGCCATCGCCGCCGCCGCCAGCCTGGTCGAGCGCGAGCAGGTGCACACCGACATCCCGCCGGCCATGGGCTCGGAAGACTTCGCCTTCATGCTGCAGAAGCGCCCGGGTGCCTACATCGGCATTGGCGCGGGCGAGGGCCCGAACGATCCGAACGTGCACAACCCGTACTACGACTTCAACGACGCCATCCTGCCGCTGGGCGCCGCCTACTGGGTGGCGCTGGTCAAACAGCAGCTTCCCGTCGCATGATGCGCTGATGCTCTCTGCCTTCGACATCTTCAAGATCGGCATCGGCCCGTCCAGTTCGCACACCGTCGGGCCGATGCGCGCGGCGCTGCTGTTCGCGCAATCGCTCGAGCGGCGCGGCGTGCTCGCGCAAGTGGCGCGGCTGCATGTTGACCTGTTCGGTTCGCTCGGCGCCACCGGGCACGGCCACGCGACTGACCAGGGCGTGATCCTCGGGCTCTTCGGCGATGCGCCTGACACGGTGCGGCCCGAGACCGTGCAGCCGCGGCTGGAAGCGCTTCGCCGCACCGGCCAGCTGAGTCTGCTGGGCACCACGCCCATTGCCTTCGACCGCGTGCGCGACATCGCCTTTCGCGGTGAAGAGTCGCTGCCCGAACACCCCAACGCCATGCGCTTCACGGCCTTCGCGGCTGACGGCGGCACGCTGGCCGAGGCCACGTACTTCTCGGTCGGCGGCGGCTTCGTCGTCGAAGGCGGGCAGGCCGTGGCCGCAACGGTGGCGGCTGCTTCCGCCGTGCCGCATCCCTTCACCACCGGCGACGAACTCATGGCGCAATGCCATGGCAACGGCCTGTCGGTGGCCGCGCTGGTCATGCGCAACGAATGCGTGTGGCGGCCCGAAGCCGAGGTGCGCAGCGGCCTGCTGCGCATCTGGGGCGTGATGCAGCAGTGCGTGCAGCGCGGCTTCGGCATCGACAACCCGTTGGCCGCGCTTGCGTTGCCCGGCCCGCTGCGCATGCGCCGCCGCGCCCCCGAGCTGAACCGCGAGTTGTTGGCGCAAGCCGGTGCGGCCGACCCGCTCGCGGTGATGGACTGGGTCAATGCCTTCGCGATGGCGGTGAACGAGGAGAACGCAGCCGGCGGCCGCGTGGTCACCGCACCCACCAACGGCGCTGCGGGCGTGGTGCCCGCGGTGATGCACTATTACCAGCGCTTCGTGCCGCAGGCGAGCGACGAAGGCATCGTCGACTTCCTGCTCACCGCGGCGGCCATCGGCATGCTCTACAAGACCAACGCTTCCATTTCGGGTGCGGAGGTCGGTTGCCAGGGCGAGGTGGGCGTGGCCTGCTCGATGGCGGCCGGCGCGCTGGCCGCGGTGCTCGGCGCCACGCCGGCGCAGGTCGAGAACGCGGCCGAGATCGGCATGGAACACAACCTCGGCCTGACCTGTGACCCGGTCGGCGGCATGGTGCAGATCCCCTGCGTCGAGCGCAACGCCATGGGCGCGGTGAAGGCCATCAACGCGGCGCGCATGGCTCTGCGCGGCAACGGCAGCCACTACGTGTCGCTCGACGCGGTGATCCGCACCATGAAGCAGACCGGCGAGGACATGAAGTCGACGTACAAGGAAACCTCGCTCGGCGGCCTCGCGGTGAACGTGGTGGAGTGCTGACCGCGCCGAAGCTCAGGGCACGAACATGTCCCACGGCGCCTTGCCCTCCGGCAGCCGGGGCCGTTCGGTGAGCGAAGCCAGTGGCTCGCCGGCCTCGAAGCGCGCAGCCAGCGCTTCGGGGTCGAACACCACGCCCATGAAGTTCTCGGCATAAGCGCCACTGGCGAAGAAGGCGCTGACTTCCTCGGCTGTTTCGAACACGTCGTGCTGCAACTCGAGCCGGTGGCCGTCGGGGTCGCGGTAGTACATCGAGATGGTCGGCCCGTGGTTGATGCACCAGTAGGGCCGGATGCCGCGCGCGGCCAGGCGGCGATGGTTGGCCAGCAATTCGCCGAGCGAGCCGTAGGTGAAGGCGATGTGCTCCAGGCCCGTGCTCGCGTCGGCTTCGTGTTTCAGCTCCGGTCCTGCGATCAGGCCGATGCGGTGGTGCTCGTCGTCGTAGGTCAGGAAGCACAGCATCTCGTTCTCGAACGCGGCATGGGCCTGCAGCACGTCGAGGTACCAAGCACGCGAACGCGCCAGGTCGCTCACGCGCAGCACTACGTGCGCCAGCTTGACGGGGCTGAGCGCGGTGCGCGTGAAGTCGGGTAGCGGGCGTACCGGGGTCGCAATGTCGTTCATGGGTGTCTCCTTCTTTCTTTGGGGGGCGCAACGCTCAGCCGGCGGGTTCGGCAATCACGCGGTTCTCGATGTGGCCGATGCCTTCGATCTCCACGCGCACCACGTCGCCCGGCACCAGGTAGCGCGGCGGGTCCATCAGCCCGCCGACTCCAGCGGGGCTGCCGGTGCTCAGCACGTCGCCCGGCTCCAGCGTGAAGGCGGTGCTCAGTTCGACCAGCATGGCCTCGATGCGGTGGATCATCTGCGCGGTGTTGCCGTCCTGCCGCAGCTCGCCGTTGACCCAGGTGCGCAGCCGCAGCGCGTGCGGGTCGGCAATCTCGTCGCGCGTCACCAGCCAGGGCCCGAAGGGGCCGTGCGTGTCGAAGGACTTGCCCAGCGTGTGCGTGGGCGCGCGCATCTGCCAGTCGCGCACGCTCATGTCGTTGACCACCACGTAGCCCGCGACCATGGCCATCGCGTCTTCCGCGCGCACGTGGCGGCAGCGCCTGCCGATGACCACGCCGAGTTCGCCCTCGTAGTCGAACTGGTCGGACACGCGGGGCTTGTGCACCGCATCGAAGGGGCCGGCCACGCACGACACCTGCTTGTTGAACCACACCTGGCCCGGTGGCCGAACGAGCCCCAGCTTCGCGGCCTCCTCCAGGTGCGAGGCGTAGTTGCCGCCGAGCCCCAGGAACTTCTGCGGCGCGGGAATGGGCGCCGCCAGCCGCACGCCGGCCAGTGCCACGCGGGGTGCTTCCGCGAGCGCAGCGTGCAGCCACGCCACGCCTTCGTCGCCGCACGCAAGGAGTTCGCGCAGCCCGGGCGGCGCGCCGGGCTGGTCCGTCAGGTCGGCGATTTCCTCGTTTCGGACCACGCCGAAGCGAAGGGCGTCGCGGTGGTGGAAGCTGGCGAGTTTCATGGCGTGTGCTGGAACGGGTGGTTGACCGACAGGGAGCGATCGATGATGCTGGTGGAACGAACGCAGAACAATTCGCCCGGCATGAACGGATCGTTCTGCCGGTGGAACGAAAAACAGAACGAGAGACATGGAAGACCTCAACGACCTGGCGCTCTTCGCCCACGTGGTGACGCAGCAGGGCTTCAGCGCAGCGAGCCGGCACCTGGGCATTCCCAAGTCGCGCCTGAGCCGCCGCATCTCGCGGCTCGAGGAGCGCCTGGGCGTGCGACTGCTGCAGCGCAGTTCGCGCCGCCTGCTGCTCACCGGCGTGGGCCGGGAGTTCTACGAGCGCTGCCAGGCCACGGTGGCGGCGGGCGACGAAGCCTTCGACGTGCTGCGCCAGGCCACCTCGCAGCCGCAGGGCCTGCTGCGCGTGAGCTGCCCGTTCACCCTCGCGCAGTTCTGGCTCACGCCGCTGATTCCGGCCTTCATGCGTGCCTGCCCCGGCGTGCGGCTGCAGCTGGAAGTGAGCAACCGGCGCGTCGATCCGATGCAGGAGAACATCGACGTGGTGCTGCGCGTGCGGCGCCCGCCCTTCGAGGACTCCAGCCTCATCGCCCGGCCGCTGGGCTCCACCGTCGACGTGCTGCTGGCCAGCCCCGCGCTGCTGGCGCAGCTTGGCGCGCCGCTGGCGCTCGCCGATCTGGCCGCATGGCCCGTGCTGTCGTTGCCCGCAGAGAACGACCGCTACCGCTGGGCGCTGGAACGCGGCGCGCAGGTGCAGGAATTCGGCTTCACGCCGCACTTCGTCACCGACGACATGTTCGCGCTCAGGCATCTCGCGGAGCAGGGCATGGGCCTCACGCTGTTGCCCGAGATCATGTGCCGCGATGCGCTCGCCGAAGGCCGCCTGGTGCGCGTGTGCGGCGAATGGGCCTGCGCGACCAGCGAGATCCAGGCCGCGTTCGCTTCCCGGCGCGGCATGCTGCCGGCGGTGCGCGCCTTCATCGACTACCTGCTGCAAAACCCGCCGGGCGAGGCTGTCGCGCGGACAGGCTTATCCTGACCGACCCTTCTTTCGTTCCAACTCCCGCAAAGCAAACCGAGGCACTGCAATGACCCGTACCGTCGCCGAGAAACGCGCCGACTTCCGCGCCCTTCACGAACAAGGCTGCTTCGTCATTCCGAACCCCTGGGACACGGGCAGCGCGCGCTTCCTCGAAGGCCTGGGCTTCAAGGCGCTGGCCACCACCAGCTCGGGCTTTGCGTGGTCGCAGGGTCAGGCCGATGGGGCGATGTCGCGCGAACTCATCCTGGCGCACTTGCGTGAGCTGGTGGAAGCCACCGACCTGCCCGTAAATGCCGACTTCGAGAACGGCTTTGCCGCCGATGCGCAGGGCGTGGCCGAGAGCGTGCGCCTCGCGATCGAGACCGGTGTGGCGGGTCTGTCCATCGAAGACTCGACGGGCAACGCCGCCGACCCGCTCTTTTCCATCGACGTGGCGGTCGAGCGCATGCGCGCCGCGCGCAAGGCCATCGATGCATCGGGCGCCGACGTGCTGCTGGTCGGCCGCGCCGAGAACTTCTTTGCCGGGCGACCCGACCTGGCCGACGCCATCGCGCGGCTCAAGGCCTATTCGAACGCGGGTGCCGATTGCCTCTACGCGCCCGGCATCAAGACCCGCGAGCAGATCGCGGCCGTGGTTGCTGCCGCAGGAGGCAAGCCGGTCAACCTGCTGGTGGGTGCGGCCAGCGAGCTCACGATGCAGGACATTGCCGGGCTTGGCGTGCGCCGCGTGAGCGTGGGCGGCGGCATGGCGCGCGCGGCCTGGGGCGGCTTCATCCGCGCTGCGCGCACGCTGGCCGACCAGGGGCGCTTCGACGGCTTTGCAGATGCCGCACCGGGCGCCGAGCTCAACGCCTTCTTCCGCCCGTTCGCCGGCTGAGGCACCGTGGATGCGCTGCTCGCCGAGATCCGCGCCTGCCGCGTGTGCGAGGCGCATCTGCCGCTGGGCCCGCGGCCGGTGGTGCAGGCCAGCGCGAGTGCCCGGCTGCTGATCGTCGGCCAGGCGCCCAGCATGACCGTGCACCGCACGGGCGTGCCGTGGGACGACAAGAGCGGCGAGCAGCTGCGCCGATGGCTCGGCATCGACCGCGACGTGTTCTACGACGCGACGCGCATTGCGATCATGCCGATGGGCTATTGCTACCCGGGGCGCGGTGCCAGCGGTGACCTGCCGCCGCGCAAGGAATGCGCCGAGCTGTGGCACGAGCGGCTGCTCGCGCAGATGTCGCGCATCGAACTGACGCTGCTCATCGGGCAGTACGCGCAGCGCCACTTCCTCGGCAAGACGGCGCGCGGCAGCGTCACCGAAACCGCCCGGGCCTTTGCCGACTACGCGCCGCGTTTTGTTCCGCTGCCGCATCCATCGCCGCGCAACACGGGCTGGTTCAAGCACCACCCGTGGTTCGAGAGCGATGTGCTGCCGGTGCTGCGCGAGCGGGTGCGGGAAGCGCTGTTTTCGCCCACGCCATCGCCGCCTGCAACTAGGGCGTTGACTTCGCGCGCCGCGCCGCAGGCCGGCGCGGCGGCTTTGCCTCCAGCACCAGCTCGGCCGGCAGCGCGTCGTTCCATGATTCGGTGAAGTAGGCGCGGTCGCTCGGCACCAGCTGGGGCAGCGCTTCGCGCAGCAGGTCCAGCGATTGTTCCGCCGCCTTCAGGTCGCCCGCGTGCGCCGCATACCAGGCGTGCTCGAACAGCAGGCTGCAATGCTGCAGCCCCGGGTAGCGGCGGCGCCCCGCCTGGTGGTCGCCAAGCCGCGCTTGCGCCACGTCGACCCAGCGCGCGGGCCAGTGCGTCGCATCGAAGGCATCGGCGAGCGGACCGGCCAGCTTCGAGATGGCGGCCGGGTCCAGTGGCTTCTGCGCACGGAACTGCGCGAGCGTGGGCTGCTTCTCTGGCCGGCAGTGCCCGCGCGCGATGCGCATCAGGTAGATCGCATTCCACGCCGAGCGGCCCTGGCCGTCGGTGTGGCCGCAGAGCCATTCGCTGAAGGCGATCCATTGCACCGCGCGCCGCGTGGTGTCGGCCTTGCCGTCGTGTGCAAGCGCGGGCAGGTCGGACAACCCTACGCGATCGAACAGCCATGCGGCCATGCCCATGTTGGCGGCCACGTGCTGCGCCGCGTCGAAGGAGTGCGATTCGAAGGCGGCTGCCAGCGCCTCGCCGAAGCGGCGCAGTGATTCTTCGGCCAGCGCGGCCGCCGCCGGCTTGTCTTCGGCCGACAGCGCCAGCGCGCGCGAGCGGCACACCAGCGCCCACAGGTTGCACCACTCGAAGCGCACGTCGGGGTGGTGCCGCAGCACCAGCCCGCGCGCCGCATCTTCGGCCATGCCGCCCAGCAGCGACTGCGCCAGCGGCAGGTCGCGCGCGGTGTAGGCGCACCATGCGGAGACGATGCATTCCATCGCGCCGAGGTAGTCGTTGCCCGCCACGTGGTGCGCGAGCCGCTGCTTCTTCAACGCCTGCAGCCGCCGACGCGCCTGCTCGTTGTCGCCGAGCCGGCGCCACAGCATGGCCTCGTTGAGCGTGACCAGCGCGCGCTGGAAGTCGGTGGCTGCCAGCGTGCCGGCGAGGCGGATCGACTCGAGCGCGCTCCCGTTGCCACTGCCGTTCCCGCCCGCCACCGGCGCCATCAGCCGGCCCTGCCGCGCCGCCTGCTGCGAGGCGACAAGCTGCTTCCAGAAAGCCGCGTCCTGCAGATGCACCGCGTCGGGCGGCGGCGAGCCGGTGGCTTGGGCTTTGCGCGAACGCAGGCCGAGGAACGACGCCACTTCGGCAGCCGTGGCCGCGCGGCCTTGCACCAGCACGCGCACGCGCTTGGCCTCGGTGGCGGGCAGCCAGAACGGGCCCTGGCTGCGCCGCTCGGCATTCAGGAAGCGGGGCTCGCGCTGCGTGTCTTCGCCCCAGCCGACCTCGATGTTCCAGGCCTTGAAGTCGCGGAACGCGCGGCTTACGACCATGCGCAAGGTGCTGGCATCGGACACTTCGCCGCGCAGGTCGGCCAGCCGCACGATGCCGGCGCCGGCATCGTGCGCATGCTGCATGCGCACCAGCAGCCAGAGCGATTGAAAGGCCGCGCGCCGGCCGTTGACCGACTGCGGCGAGGTGAGTTCGATGGAAAGGAGAGCAGGCTTGGGCACGCCCGAATTGAACCTCAAAACGGGCGCAGAACCTGATCAGTGCCGATGGCGGTCCAGCAACTCGGGCACTTCGCTGCGCCCGATACCCAGGTCGCGCAGATCATGGTCGCTCATGCCGGCCAGTTGCCGCGAGTCGGCGTGCGCGCGGCGGCTGTTCACCACCCGGCGGCGCCAGCCGCGCAGGGCATGGATCAGGCGTTGATGAAAAGACGATGGCTTGGGCGCGGTCACGATGGGCTCCTTGGTTGGGAGCGCTCATCTTCCGGCGGTGCATGCTATTGTGGAAGTTGAGATTCCTGACACTTCCCATCACCTTTACTGATACTGAGGCGACCCGATGCGACAGCTCAACCTCGATCAACTGCGCACCCTCATCGCCATCGTCGATCTCGGCACCTTCTCGGCGGCGGCCAGGGCGCTGCACCTGGCGCAGCCCACGGTGAGCCTGCACATCAGCGAACTCGAATCGCGCCTCGACGCGCCGCTGGTGGTGCGCGGCAACCGGCGCATCACGCCCACGGCCGCCGGAGCGGCGCTGGTCGAGCGCGGACGCAAGCTGCTGCGCGACACCGACGACGCCGTCGAAGCAGTCAAGCGCCAGGCCGAAGGGCGCGTGGGCCGCGTGCGCCTGGGCACTTCGACCGGCGTGCTGGTCGACCTGCTGCCGCAGGTGCTCGAAGCGCTGGGGGAGGAGCATTCGGGCATCGACGTCGAAGTGAGCATCCGCGGCTCCTACGAGGCCATGGAACGGCTGGCGGCGGGCACGCTCGACATTGGCCTGGTCGCCATTCCGCAGCCGCCGCTGCGCGGCATCGTCGTCACGCCGTGGTGCGAGCAGCCCATGATGGCCTTCGTGCCGCAGCGCTGGAAGGCGCCCAGGCGCGTCACGCCGGCCTGGCTGGCGACGCAGCCGCTGATCTTCAACGAGGCGACCACGCACATGTACCGGCTCACGATGGAGTGGTTCGCAGATGCCGGCTTCGCGCCGCGCGCACGCATCGAGCTCAACTACGACGCGGCCATGCGCAGCCTGGTGGCGGCGGGCTATGGCGCCGCGCTGCTGCCGCTGCAGCA
The DNA here is from genome assembly GCF_900106655.1 of Variovorax sp. YR634. Classification (NCBI taxonomy): domain Bacteria; kingdom Pseudomonadati; phylum Pseudomonadota; class Betaproteobacteria; order Burkholderiales; family Comamonadaceae; genus Variovorax; species Variovorax sp. YR634. The sequence goes on along the minus strand of NZ_FNOL01000012.1, from coordinate 35,427 downwards.
GTCCACCGACACGGTGCGCAACGACCGCATGCAGATCCTGCCGGTGAGCCCGAAGCTCACGCGCCGCGTGGGCATTGCGCATCGCCAGCACGCGATGCTCGACGGCGCGACGCTGAGCGTGCTGGAGGTGCTGACGGCGTTCAGCCAGGCCTGAGCATCCCGAGCCGGGCGCTCATGCGCGCCAGGCGCTGGGGCAGCGTGCGCACATCGTCGGCAATGCCGTGGTTGCGCCAGCCGAAGATGCGGCGCACATAGGCATCGGCCGCGCCGTCCACCGCAATGCAGGCGGTGTGCACGCCGGCTTCGCGCGCCTCGGCCACGGCCTGGCGGGCGTCTTCGACCAGGTAGTTGGGGTCGTGCACGTCGATGTCGGAAGGCGCGCCGTCGGTCACGAGCAGGATCGCGCGCTGGCCCGCGGGCTCGCCGCGCAGGTGCGAGGTCGCATGGCGAAGCGCGGCGCCCATGCGCGTGGAGTAGCGCCCCTGCACCGCGCCGATGGTGGCGCGCGACGCGGCATCGAGCGGCTGGCCGAAGTCGAGCAGGCGGTAGTAATAGACCTCGGCGCGCGTGTTCGACGAAAAGCCGTGAATCGCGAGGCGGTCGATGCCTTGCGTGTTCGATGCGGCAAGCAGCAGGGCGGCCCGCTTTTCGATGTCGAGCAGCGAGACGGTGTGCGGGCCCGCATCGTTCGCCGATGCCGACAGGTCGAGCAGCACGAGCAGGCTCGAAGGGCGCGGGCCCTTGCCGGGGCGCATGAACAGGCGGGGGGCGGGCTGCAGGCGCAGGCGGCGGTCGATCAGCACTTCGATGGCAGCGTTCAGGTCGATGTCGTCGCCTTCCCATTGGCGGCGCAGCCGGTGCGTGCGGTCGAGATGGCGGGAGCGGGGCAGGGCGAGCGGAGGGATGCGTTTGCTGTCGGCCGTGGCTTGCTCGCGCAGTGTGGTGAGGCCTTGCCATGCGGGCAGCTTCTCGATCACCGTGCACCAGCCGGGGCGCAGGCGCTCCAGCTTGCGGTCCCATTCGGGGTAGGTGTAGCGGCCCAACTCCATCTCATCCATGCCGCCGGCTGACGGGTGGCTGCTGCCTTCACCAAGCGCACCCGATTGCTGGAGCGCGATGGCCTCGTCCGGCGGTGTATCGGCGTCGCCGAAATCCCAGAGGTAGCTGTTGTCGTCGCGATAGGGCGCGGGCACCGCGTAGTCCCGAGGCTCGAAGCGCACGCGCATCTGGCCGAGGTCGTTGGCAAGGATGGAGGCGACGGCGCGGAAGGCGTCGCAGTCTTCAAGGCCAGTGCGTGCGACGGTTTCGTCGAAAAGGCGGCGGGCCTTGTTGACCCAGTGGTTGTCGTCCTGCCATGCGGGCAGCATCAGCATGCGGTCCATGCGCGCGACGAGCGCCGCGAAGCCCAGGTCCAGCGGGTCGGGCACGGACGCCAGCGATTCAGCGAACCAACCGTGCAGGCCGGGGAAGTCGCGGCACAGCAGGCGTTCGACGCGGGCGTCCTCGATGGCCGAGATCACCGCGATGCCCATGGGCTTGAGCGCACGCGCCGGGCGGGCGGGCGTGGAGTGGCGCAGGTGCGCGACCGCATGCGCGACCATGGCGCGATGCAAGCGTTCTTCGCCCGCGCCCTCGGGCAGCAACAGGCGCTTGCCGACCAGCACGACGCGCGTTCCGGCCAGCGCCTGCACTTCGACATCGATGCCGGCAAGGCCACGGGCCAGCAGCGACAACGCAGCGTTCATCCGAACTGCGCTTCGACAAAGCCCTGTAGCGCGCTCGCCATGTCGGGGTCGTCGGTCAGCGCGCGCGTCATCGTCATCTCGCAGCTCTCGCGCGGCGTCACGCCGTCGCGGATCAGCACGCCCGCATAGATCAGCATGCGCGTCGACACGCCTTCGTCGAGCCCCCGGTGCTTCAGCTCGCGCGAGCAGCGCGCGATGGCCACCAGCTTCGTCGCGAGGTCGAGTTCGATGGCGGCTTCGTGCGACACGATCTCCGCTTCGAGCGCGCTGTCGGGGTAGTCGAATTCCAGCGCCGCGAAGCGCTGGCGCGTCGAAGGCTTCATGTCCTTCGCGCTGCTCTGATAGCCGGGGTTGTATGACACCACGAGTTGAAAGTCGGGATGCGCGCGCACCAGCTCGCCCTTCTTGTCGAGCGGCAGGATGCGCCGCGCGTCCGTCAGCGGGTGGATCACCACGGTCGTGTCCTGCCGCGCTTCCACTACCTCGTCGAGATAGCAGATGCCGCCGTGCCGCACGGCGAGTGTCAGCGGCCCGTCGTGCCAGGCCGTGCCGTTGGCGTCGAGCAGGTAGCGCCCTACGAGGTCGGAGGCCGTCATGTCCTCGTTGCAGGCCAGCGTGACCAGCGGCCGGCCCAGCGACCACGCCATGTGCTCCACGAAGCGGGTCTTGCCGCAGCCGGTCGGGCCCTTGAGGATCAGCGGCATGCGGTGGCGGTACGCCTGCCGGTACAGCGCCACCTCGTTGCCCGCGGGCCGGTAGAAGGGCTCGGTCTCGATGCGGTAGGCAGCCAGCGGATCGGGAACCGCCGCGTTCATCGGTGCTGGGCCGGCTCGTTCGGAATGCCCTCGATGGGGCATTCCGGCGTGCCCACCGTGCTGCGCGTGAACGACTCCACCATTTCGCGCGTGCCCTCTGGGTCGTTGATCCACTTCGTGTAGAAGTTGTACGGGCAGGCTGCCACGCCCTTGTCGCCGTCGCCGGAGTTGATGGTGCCGGTGTAGCCGCGGTGCACGAGCTTGAACAGGTGGTTCTGCGACTGGCCGTTCTTGCGCGCATCGCGGATCAGGCCCATCGAGAGCTCGGCGTAGTTGATGCCCATCTCTTCCTCGCCGCATTCGCCCAGCGTGCGGCCGTCGAAGCCGATCAGCGCCGAGTGGCCGAAGTACGAGTACACGCCGTCGAAGCCCGCCGCGTTGGCCACCGCCACGTAGGTGTTGTTCATGAAGGCCATGGCCTTCGACACCATGATCTGCTGCTCCTTGGCCGGGTACATGTAGCCCTGGCAGCGCACGATGAGCTCGGCGCCGCGCATCGCGCAGTCGCGCCAGATCTCGGGGTAGTTGCCGTCGTCGCAGATGATCAGGCTGATCTTCATGCCCTTGGGGCCATCGCTCACATAGGTGCAGTCGCCCGGATACCAGCCCTCGATGGGCACCCACGGCATGATCTTGCGGTACTTCTGGACGATCTCGCCCTTGTTGTTCATCAGGATCAGCGTGTTGTAGGGCGCCTTGTTCGGGTGCTCCTCGTGGCGCTCGCCGGTCAGCGAGAACACGCCCCACACGTTGGCGCGGCGGCAGGCGTCGGCAAAGATCGCGGTCTCCTCGCCCGGCACGGTGGCCGCGGTGTCGTACATCTCCTTGGCGTCGTACATGATCCCGTGCGTCGAATACTCCGGGAAGATCACCAGGTCCATGCCCGGCAGGCCCTTCTTCATGCCGACCAGCATTTCGCCGATCTTGCGGGCGTTGTCCAGCACCTCTGCCTTGGTGTGCAGGCGGGGCATCTTGTAGTTGACGACCGCGACGCCCACGCAATCGTTGCTGCTCGAAATATCACCATGTCTCATGACGCTGCTCCTGAAGGATGGTTGAGAAAGAAAACAAACAAAAAAGGCCCGAACCGGGGTTCAACCGGTTCGGGCCTGTCTGTCTGCGGTGCAACGGGTTCGTGTCGTCGAAGCCGATTGTTCTCAACTCAGCGCGGGCTGCACATACGTCATTTCGCTGATTGCGGTGGGTGCTGTGTTCAGCGGGGGCGTGCGTAGCCGGATTCGATCCAGGCGGTGGCGCTGGAGGCGGTGAGCCTGAAGGCGGGCGACACGTTGACGCTGGCGAGCTCGGAGTCGTCGGCGTCGTCATAGGCGGTGAGCGTGGCCGAGGGGTTGTCCTCGTCGGGCACGATGCCCAGGGCCACGCGAATGCGCTGGTCGTTGCGCGCGGTGACGGTCACGCTCTTGTTGAGCGTGGCGTGCAGCTGCTGCTCGTGGCGGCGGATGACTTCGGCGGCGGTCTTCACCAGCGTGGAAAAGGCGGGGCCGTCGAGCGGCTTCGGGTTCTTCTTGTCGCGGCCCATGGTCCAGGGGCCGACCAGTGCCGGCTCGGGGTCGCCGTGGCGGGTCATCTCGACGGCCCAGCCGTCGTCTTCCTCGTTCTTGATGATGCGGGCGGTCCAGCGGTCGTCGCGCCAGAGGCGGTCTTCCTGCAGGGGGAGGGTGTCGGAGTCTGTCGGGTCGGTCATTCGGGTGTCGTTGGTCTGGCGCGGGGTATTTTCGCCTCTGCCGCAGGGCCGCCGATGTAGAGCGAGAGGCCTTCGACCAGTGCGTCGAAGGCGGCGCGGCAGCGCGGGCTGTTGCGCAGGTCTTCGTGCATCGTGACCCAGGTGTCGAGCTTCAGCGAGAAGGTGCGCGGCATCAGCCGCACCAGCGCGTCGTTGCGCCTGGCCAGCGCCACCTGGCAGATGCCGACGCCCGCGCCCGCACGGATCAGCGCCAGCTGCGCGAGGTCGCTGTCGGTGCGCAGCGAAAAGCCATCGCGCGAAAAGACCTTGAGCGACTTGCCCGCGTTGCGCACGAAGGCCGAGGGCTGGTCGTAGCCGATCACCGAATGCGCGGCCAGCTCCTCCAGCTTGCGCGGCGTGCCGTGGCGGGCGAGGTAGTCGCGGTGCGCATGGAAGCCCAGCTCGATGTTGCCGATGCGGCGCGCCAGCAGCTGCTCTTGCCTGGGCCGCACCATGCGCACGGCGATGTCGGCTTCGCGCTGAAGCAGGTCCTGCACGCGATTGGTCGACACCAGCTCGACCTTCAGCGCCGGGTGCGCCTCGCGCAGCCGCGCCACGATGGGCGGCAGCACTTCGACGCTGACCACCTCGCTGGCCGACACCCGCACCACGCCGCGCACGCCTTCGCCCTGGCTGCTGGCGGCCCGCTCCAGCGAGGCGGCGGTGCTTTCCATGGCCTCGGCGTGCGCGCGCAGCGACAGCGCCACCTCGGTGGGAAGCAGCCCTGTCTGCGAGCGCGTGAAGAGCACCACGCCCAGCGCCTCTTCGAGCGCTGCCACGTGGCGCCCGGCCGTGGGCTGCGTGATGCCGAGCGCGCGCGCCGCGCCCGAGAGAGAGCCCTCGCGCAGCACGCCGAGGAAGGAGCGGTACAGCTCCCAGCCGATATTCGAAGTCATACATAAATGTATGGCCGATGGCTCATGTTCGGCAATTCCAATCGAACCCTGCCGAACCCAGAATTCCTCCATTGACAACTGTTCTGGAGCATTTCATGGCACGCAACGACACGGTTCTGATTCTTGGCGCAACGGGCGGCATCGGCGGCGAGGTAGCCAGCCAGCTGCGCGATGCGGGCTGGGAGGTGCGCGCGCTCAAGCGCGGCGCGACCGAAGGACGCAGGGACGGCATCACCTGGCTGGCTGGCGACGCAATGGATGCGCAGGCCGTGCGCCGGGCCGCGAAGGGCTGCTCGGTCATCGTGCATGCGGTCAACCCGCCGGGCTACCGCCGCTGGTCGGAGCTGGTGCTGCCGATGCTCGACAACACCATCGCCGCCGCGAAGGCCGAAGGCGCGACGATCGTGCTGCCCGGCACGGTCTACAACTTCGGCCCCGATGCCTTCCCGCTGCTGGCCGAAGACTCGCCGCAGCATCCGGCCACGCGCAAGGGCGCGATCCGCGTCGAGATGGAACGGCGCCTCGAAGACGCCAGCCGCCAGGGTGCCCGCGTGCTGATCGTGCGCGCCGGCGATTTCTTCGGACCGAAGGCCGGCAACAACTGGTTCTCGCAGGGGCTGGTGAAGGCGGGCCAGCCCGTCAAGGGCGTGAGCTATCCCGGCCGCGCCGGCATTGGCCACCAGTGGTCGTACCTGCCGGACGTGGCCCGCACCATGGTCGAGCTGCTGGCGCGGCGTGACCGGCTCGAAGCCTTCGCCCGCTTTCACATGGCCGACCATTGGGACGCCGACGGCACGCGCATGAGCGATGCCATCCGCAAGGTAGTTGCTCGCCGCACAGGTGCCAAGGTGAGTGTGTCGGCCTTTCCGTGGTGGCTGCTGGCGCTGGCCTCGCCCTTCGTCACCACCTTCCGCGAAATGCGCGAGATGCGCTACCTGTGGCAAACGCCCGTGGGCATGGACAACGCGAAGCTGGTTGCCTTCCTGGGTCGTGAGCCGCACACGCCGCTCGACGAGGCAGTGGAGGCCGCGCTGGAAGGCATGGGCAGCCTGGCCACGGCGCCGGTGGCCATGGCGGCCTGATCGATCAGAAGACCGACAGCCCCGTGCGCGCGACGAAGAGCTCCAGTGCCTTCATGCCCAGCAGCGAATTGCCGGTGGCATCGAGCGCGGGCGACCACACGCACAGCGTGAGCCGGTCGGGCACCACCGCCACGATGCCGCCGCCCACGCCGCTCTTGCAGGGCAGGCCGATGGAAAAGGCCACGTCGCCCGCCGCGTCGTAGGTGCCGCAGGTGAGCATCAGCGCGTTGATGCGGCGCGTCTGCCGCTCGCCCGTGATCTCGGGCTCGCCGTCGATCGGGTGCGCCCCGTCGCGGCACAGGAAGGCGGCGGCGCGCGCCAGCTGGCGGCAGCTCATGCGCAGCGAGCACTGGTGGAAGTAGGTGTCGAGCACGGTCGCGACGTCGTTGTCGATCTTGCCGAAGCTCTTCATGAAGTTGGCCAGCGCGACGTTGCGAAAACCCGTGTCGGCCTCCGACTGCGCCACTTCGTCGTCGAAGCCGATGGACTCGCCACACAGGCTGCCCATGAGCGCGAGGATGTCTGCCTTCGCGCTGCCGCCGGTGGCCTTCGCCTGGCTCACCAGCCGGTCGGCCACCGCGATGGCGCCGGCATTGATGAACGGGTTGCGGGGCTTGCCCTGCTCGTTTTCGAGCTGCACCAGCGAGTTGAACGGATTGCCCGAGGGCTCGCGCCCGATGCGCTCCCACAGCGCGTCGCCCATGCGCTGCATGGCGAGCGTGAGCGTGAACAGTTTCGACACGCTCTGGATGGAGAAGGGCGTCTCGAAGTCGCCCGCGCCGGCTTCTTCGCCCTGGCAGGTACGCAGCGAAATGCCGAACTGCCGCGCGTCCACGCGGGCGAGCGCCGGGATGTAGCTCGCGACGGTGCCACCCTGGCCGAGCTGCGGGCGCAGCGTGGCGACGATTTCGTCGAGAACGGGCTGGAAGTTCGTTGTGGTCTTGCTCATGCCGAGCGTTGTACCGCAGGCCGCCGGTTCACCAGCACGATGCCCAGCGCCACGCCGGCCAGCGCCACGATCAGCTGCGCCGTGAGCGGCTCTTTCAGCAGCACCACGCCGAACACCAGCGCGAACAGCGGCGTGAGAAAGGTGAAGGACGACATCTGCGTGGCCGGGTAGTGCCGCAGCAGCCACATCCACGCGAGGTAGCTGGCGAAGGCGCCGACCACCGTCTGCAGGCCGATGGAAGTCCAGGCCCACGCGGAATACGAAAAGCCCCGGTGCTCGCCGAGCGCCAGCGACAGCACCGGGCACACCGCCGCCGTGACCGCCACTTGATAGAACAGCGTCTTCTCCGCACTGGCCGTGGCCAGGCGCGTGGTGCGCAGCGTGAGCGTGGTCAGGCCCCAGAGCATGCCGGCCGCCAGCGCCATGCCGTCGCCGATGAGCTGCGACGAACTCATGTGGCCGAAGCCCTCGCTGAAGGCCAGCACCACGCCCGAGAACGCAATGAACAGCCCCAGCCACTGGAAGCCCCGTAGCCGCTCGGCCGGCACCCAGCGCGGCAGCAGCAGCGACACCCAGAAAGGCGCGGTGTAGAGAAACACCGTGAGCCGCGAGGCGCTGGTGTGCTGCAGCCCCAGGTAGATGCCGGCGAACTCGCCAGAGAACAACAGGCCGGCCAGCAAGCCGGGCCACAGCGTGCCGTCGCGCTCGAACAGTGGCACGCCTCGCGATACACACCACAGCCACAGCAGTACCGTGGCGCCGATCATGCGGATCGAGGCCTGCCACATCGGCGGCACCTCGGCCACGGTGGTCTTGATGAGGATCTGCTGCAGGCCCCAGAAGGCGCAGCAGGCAATGAGCAGGCCGATGGCGAGGGAGTCGAGGTGGGTCTTGCGCTGGATCATTCGGGGCCGGTCAGTCGCGGCGGGTTGCCGCGTAATTCATCCGATGATCGTATCGTGCCAGCGTGTTTACTGTGCGAACCCGGTCAGCGAAGGCAGCGGCGCGCGCTGCTCGAAGCGCTTTTCGATGGCCAGCAGCGCAGCCTCCAGGAACTGCAGGAACATGCCCATGGCCACCGCCGTGGTCTGGCCCGCGCGCTGATAGAGGCAGCTGAACGAGCGCGCCCCCGCGTCGGCCAGGCCGGTCCACACCAGCGTGCCGCGTTCCACGTCTTCGGCCACGTTCTCGGGAATGAGAAAGCCGATGCCCGTGCCGCCGGCCACCAGCCGCCGCACCATCGCGACCGAGCTGGTCTCCACCAGCGGGCGCACCTTGCGGTGCTCGCGGTGGTCGATCTGGTCGACCATGGCGCGCAGCTCGGTGTCGGGCGTCATGAGGATCAGCGGGTGGTCCAGGCAGTCGCGCAGCCGCGGCAGCTTGCCCAGCGCCGCCAGCGGATGGCCGGGCGGCGTGACCAGGCCCAGGTGCTGCGGAAACGCGCGTATCTCTTCCACGCCGGGCGGCGGCTTGCGGCGCAGGCAGAAGCCGATGTCCGATTCGCCGTTGGCCACCCACTTCAGGATGTTCTCGCCGCTGCCCGAGCGCACGCTGTAGGTCACGCCCGGGTAGTTCTTCATGGCCGCCTCGATGACCTCGGGCACCAGCTGTTCGGCCGACGAATGCGACACCGCCAGGTTGATGTGCCCGCGCCTGAGCGACCGCAGGTCTTCCACCTGGGCCATGGCGTTGTCGAAGTCGCGCTGCCCGCGCCGCACGGCGGCCACCATGATCTCGCCGGCCGTGGTCAGCTGCATGCCGCGCGGCAACCGGTCGAACAGCGGCGTGCCCACCTGTTCCTCGAGGTTGAGCACCTGCTGGTGCACGGCGGCCGCCGTGAGATGCAGCGCCTCGGCGGCCTTGCGCACCGAGCCGCGGCGGGCCACTTCGTCGAAACAGCGGAAGGTCTGGGAGATGGCGCGCATGGTGCCGGGAAGTGTATGGATTTTCTATACGCACCGTACGAAACAAACAGATTTTCCTGACGGGCGATGCGGCCTAGATTCGCACCACTCTTCAAACTCCCGAGGTTCGCTTCCGTGACCACAACCACCGTCGACCAGATCACCCAGCGCCGCCGCGGCACCGGCCTGATCGCCCACGACCCGGCGCTCAGCGCCGGCGGCTACACCCTGATCGCGCCGCAGACCGATGACGGCAACGTCTACCTGATCGACATCGAGGGCCGCGTCGCGCACCAGTGGAAGATGCCCGTGCGCCCGGGCCGCGCGGCGGTGATCCTGAAGAACGGCAACCTCGGCTACAACGGCAACCACGCGAACTCGCCCGAGATCTACGGCGCCTGGTCGCTGTGGCACGGCGGCGATTTCTACGAGGCCACGCCAGAGGGCGAGATCGTCTGGCGCTTCGAAGACCCGACGCACCACCACGACGCCCGCTGGCTCGAAAACGGCCACCTGCTGTACGCCGGCTGCGCGCCGGTGCCGGCCGGCTTTGCCGAGCGCGTGCCGGGTGGCACCGCCCACGGCCCCGGCGAGGCGATGTACGGCGACGTGATCCGCGAGGTCGACCGCGACGGCAAGCTGGTGTGGGAATGGAAGGCCTGGGAGCACCTGGCGCCGGAAGACTTCCCCATCCACCCCGGTTTCGGCCGCACCCACTGGCCGCTGGTGAACGGCCTGGACGTAACGCGCGAGGGGCTGGTGCTGATGAGCCTGCGCACCACCTCCGGCATCGTCGGCGTCGACAAGGCCACGGGAGGTGTGAAGCTGCACATTCCGCCCTCGGTGCTGTCGCACCAGCACGCGCCCGTCGCGCTGGCCAACGGCCACATTCTTGCTTTCGACAACGGCAACTTCCGCACCGGCAAGCATGTGGCGTTCTCACGCGTTCTCGAAATCGACCCGGCCTCCAACGAGGTCGTGTGGCAGTACGCGGACGAACTGGTCAACGCGTTCTACACCGCCTACATGGGCAGCGCGCAGCGCCTGCCCAACGGCAACACGCACGTCACCGAGTCGGCCACGGGGCGCCTGTTCGAGGTCACGCCGGCCGGCGAGGTGGTGTGGGAGTACGTGATTCCCTGGTTCGCCGAATACCCGGACGAGGCCGCGCGCAAGTACGTGCCCGGCCGGCAGAACAGCGTGTTCCAGACCTTCCGCTACAGCGCGGCGCAACTTCCATGGCTCAAGGTTTCCGCATCATGATTTCTTCCGCCCTTCGCATTGCGTTCCCGTTGGCGCTGGCGGCGGTGCTGCCTCTTCTCGCGCAGGCTGCCGACGCTCCCAAGCCCGTGCGCATCCTCAGCAACTGGTTCGCCCAGCCCGACCAGGCCGGCTACTGGCAGGCCCAGCAGGACAAGCTCGGCAAGGAAGCCGGCATCGAGATCAGCGTGCTGCAGGGCGGCCCGAAGATCCAGACCATTCCGCAGGTGGCCTCGGGCCAGGCCGAGTTCGGCATCGGCAATGCCGACGACGTGCTGCTGGCCCGCCTGCGCGGCGCGCCGGTGCGTGCGGTGTTCGCGCACCTCGACTACGTGCCCTACACGCTGGTCTACCACGCCGACCCGGCCGTGAAGTCCATCGCCGACCTGCAGGGCCGCACCTTCGCGGTGAACATCGGCAACGCCTACTGGGAGTGGACGAAGAAGCAATACAAGCTCGCCGGCACGCGCGAGATCCCGGTGAGCGGCGACCTGAGCCTGTTCCGCAACGACCCGAAGATGGTGCAGCAGGGCTACTCGCTCTTCCTGCCCGCGCGCATGGCCGCGGCCGGCGTGCAGGTGCAGCAGGTCACGCTGGCGTCGCTGGGCTACCGGCCCTACGACGTGCTGTTCACCACCGACGACATGATCCGAAAGAACCCCGCGCTGGTGAAGGCCACCATCGCGGCGGTGCAGAAGGGCTGGGCCAACTACGTGCGCAACCCCTCGGGGCTGAAGCCGCTGATCACCGGCATGAACAAGCAGATGACGCCCGAGATCTACGACGCGGCCAACAAGGAAATGATCGAGACGCTGATCTCGCACGACCTCGGCCGCATCGGCTGCATGACCGACGCGCGCTGGAGCGAGCTTGCGGGGCAGCTGCGCAGCGTCAACTTCCTGCCGGCGAACTTCGACGCGAAGCAGGGCTACGACCGCACGCTGGTGCCGGGCTGCAACCCATGAGCGGCGCGGCCGTCGGGCTGGAGGGCGTGTCCAAGCGCTTCGACTCCGGGTTGCAGGCGCTGGGCACGGTCGACCTCGCGCTGCGCCCCGGCGAATTCGTCTCCATCGTCGGACCTTCTGGCTGCGGTAAGTCGACGCTGCTGCGCATCATGGCGGGGCTGATCGCGCCGAGCACGGGCCGTTGCACGCGGCCCGACGGCATCGAGACCGCCTTCGTGTTCCAGGAAGCCGCGCTGCTGCCCTGGCGCACCGTGGAGCGCAACGCGCAGCTGCTGATGGAGCTCGAAGGCCATGCGCCCGCGAGCTACCGGGCGCGTGCGGCCGAGGCGCTGAAGCTGGTGGGGCTTGCGGGCTTCGAGAAGTCGTACCCGCACCAGCTTTCGGGCGGCATGCGCATGCGGCTGTCGCTGGCGCGCGCGCTGGCGTTGCGGCCGGGGCTGCTGCTGCTCGACGAGCCACTGGCGGCGGTCGACGAACTCACGCGCGACGTGCTGCAGGAAGAGCTCTCGTCGTTGTGGCGCCAGGCCGGCTTTACCGCCGCGCTGGTCACGCACAACGTGCATGAGGCGGTGTACCTGTCGAACCGGGTGGTGGTGATGTCGCCGCGGCCGGGGCGCATCCTCGACGTGATCGACGTGCCTTTCGAATTCCCGCGCGCGCCCGAGTTGCGCGCCAGCGCCGGCTTTGCGGCGCTTACGGGACAGGTGACGGCGGTGCTGCGTGCGCAGCACCATGCGCAAGCCGTGGCTTGAGGGAGATGGCGATGACCCGATCCGATTCTTCTTCTTCGGCCATGGCTTTCGTGCGCAACGCCGCCCCCGTGCTGGTCGTCGCGCTGCTCGCCATCGGCCTGTGGTGGCTGCTGAGTGCCACCGTCTACCAGGGCAAGGGCTATCTGCTGCCGTCGCCGCAGGAAGTGGCGGCAGCCACGGCCGAGAACGCTGGCGTGCTCGCAGGCGCGACGCTGTCCACGCTGAAGGAGGCGCTGCTGGGCTATGCGCTGGCCATCTTCCTCGGCATCGCAGGCGCGGCGGTGCTGGCGCAGTCGCGGCTGCTGGAGCGCAGCCTGTACCCGTACGCGGTGCTGCTGCAGACCGTACCGGTGGTGGCGATCGCACCGCTCATCGTGCTCTGGTTCGGCTACAACGAGCTGTCGGTGGTGATCGTCAGCTTCATCATGTCGCTGTTCCCCATCATCAACAACACGATGCTGGGCCTGCGCTCGACCTCGCGCAATCTTGCGGAGCTGTTCGCGCTGCACCGCGCGAGCGGGCTGGTGTCGTTCTGGAAGCTGCGGTTGCCGGGTGCGCTGCCGCACATCTTCGCGGGGCTGCGCATCTCGGCAGGGTTGTCGGTGATCGGCGCCATCGTGGGCGAATTCATCATCGGCTCGGGGAATGCCGAAGGCGGGCTGGGCGTGCAGATCGTGTTCGCGCAGGGGCGCATGTACACCGCACTGCTGTTCGCCGAGGTGATCGCGGCGACGCTGCTGGGCTTTCTGTTTTTCCTGGTGGTGAGCGCGATCGGCCGGCTGCTGCTGCGGCACTGGCACGAATCGGCATTGGGTAACTGAACGCTGCGCTCGCCCTATTTCGCTGTGGCCACCGGGTACGGCGGCTTGCCGCGCGGACCCACCATCAGGTCAGGCACCACGGTCTCCACATCGGGCAATGCACGCGCCGCGCGTTCCAGCTTCTTCGCCAGCGCCGCGTTCGGCACGCAGCCCTGCAGGTACACCCAGCGGCGCTGGATCATGACCCACACGCTGCCCTTGTTCACTCCGGGCACCGCCAGCAGCGCGGCGCGCACCTTGGGCGCGAGGGGCTTGTCGTAGCGGTAGGCGTTGCTGTCGGTGCATTTGCCGGCCAGCCAGCAGCTGGTGCCGCGCTCCAGCCGCGAATGGGTCTGCATGCGGCGCTCTTCGGCGGTGTAGAACGGCCCCTCGGGCATGGCGCAGGCCGGCAGGCCCGCGGACACCTGGAAGAACGGGTCGTCGAACCAGTTCTGCTTGAGCGGCCCGTTCGCTTCCTGCGCCATGCCGGTCTGTGCGGCAAGCAACAAGACAGACGACAGGAGCGCAGGGCGGTTCATTACAAGGGATGCTCGGTGTAGAAGCGCCCGCCGTGGAACAGCAGCGGCGAGGCGCCCGCGTCGTGCGTGCAGCGCTCCACCTCGCCCACGAAGATCACGTGGTCGCCTTCGTCATAGCGGCTGCGGTTGAAGCACTCGAAGCTGGCCGCCGCGCCTACCAGCACCGGCGCACCGCCGAGGCCCTCGGTGAAGGCCACGTCGGCCCAGCGGTCGATGTTCTTGGTGGCGAAGCGCTCGGCCAGCGCCTTCTGGTTGGCCGCCAGGATGTTCACCGTGTAGTGCGAGCCGGTGCTCAGTGCGGGCATCGAGCCGGCCGCGCGTGCAAGGCTCCACAGCACCAGCGGCGGTGCCAGCGACACCGAGTTGAACGAGTTGGCGGTGAGGCCGACCAGCGTGCCGTCGGCCGCGCGCGCAGTGACCACGGTGACGCCGGTGGCGAACATGCCGAGCGATTCACGAAACTCGTCGGTCGAAAAGGAGGGCGGCTGGGCCCGGCGGGGAGTGGTCACGAAAGAGGCTGGGCGGTGGTCGGCAGGAGGGCCATTTTGGCTCAGCGCCCGGCGGGCTGCCTGACCGAGCCCATCAACTCTGTCACCAGGCGGGTATAGACGGTGGCGGCGGCCGAGGGCGTTCGGCCCGCGAGCGTCACCAGGCTGTAGTGCGTCTGCATGCGGGCAAAGCCGGCCACCGGCAGGGGCACGAGGGCGTTGGTGTCGGTGTTCAGGGCCGGCGCGTGGGGCGCGAGGATGACCGCGTTGGCGGTCAGGGCCAGGTGGCGCAGGGTGCCGGCGTCGTCGCAGGTGACGTTGAACACGCCGCGGTCGTCGCGCTGGATCTGGCTGTCGAAATACGCAGCCACCTCGGCGGGGAGGTTGGGGCCGGCCACGGGATAGCGCATGGCTTTTTCCAGCGTTACCTGCTTCAGCCGGCGCAGCGGGTGCTTCGGCTGCACGAAGAACGAGACGGGCAGGTCGGGCAGCCGGGCAAGCTTGAGGCCGGGCTGCTTCTTCAGGTCGCGGGTGTCGGCGATAAACAGGTCGAGCTGGCGCCGGTGCAGGCGCTCGCTGAGCGTGGCGGTGTCGGCCACTTCCATGCGCATCAGGAGTTGCGGATGGCGCTGCGTCATCAGCGACAAGGCCATGCGCCCGAGCGTGCTCGCGGCGAAGGGACCGAGCCCCACGGCGAGGCTGCCGATGGCCAGGCCTTCGAGCTGCAGCACGTCGCGCTGGATCTGCTGCGCATCGGCCAGCAGTTCGCGGGCACGCGCCAGCACGAGCTCGCCGGCTTGCGTGAAGCGCACGGTGCCATAGGCCCGGTCGATCAGGCGCGCCTGCAGGTTGTCTTCCAGGGTGTCGATGCTGCGCGAGAGCGCGGGCTGTGACAGGTGCACGGCCTGCGCTGCGCGGCCGAAGCTGCCCTGCTCGGCAAGGGCAACAAGATGCTGGAGCTGGCGCAACTGCATTTTGCGTTTCACTTAAAAAGGAAGCGCGTATTTTGCATTTGCCAATGCTTCTGCCGCTTCGGAGAATTGCCGGATGACCCCTTCTTCCTTCTCCACAGCTGCATTCGTCGCACTGGCTTGCGCGCTCGGCGCCCCGTCGATCTCCGCGCAGATCGCGCCCAAGGCGCCCGAGCCTTCCACGCTGCAAGCCAACGCCGACATGGCGAAGACGCTGCCTTTCGCCAACCGGCAGGACTTCGAGGACGCGATGCGCGGCTTCGTCGGCACCGTGCCCGATGCGCTGGTGCCCGGCAGCGGCACGCGGCCGGTGTGGAGCATGAAGCCCTACGACTTCCTGAAGGCAAACGAAGCGGCCGACACCGTCAACCCGAGCCTGTGGCGCCAGGCGCAGCTCAATGCGATCCACGGCCTGTTCAAGGTGACCGACCGCGTCTACCAGGTGCGCGGCTTCGACATTGCCAACATGACCATCGTGGAAGGCGACAGCTCGCTGATCGTCATCGACCCGCTGCTGGCCGCCGAAACCGCGCGCGCCGCGCTTGCCCTGTACTACCAGCACCGCCCGCACAAGCCGGTGGGCACGGTGATCTACACGCACGGCCATGCCGATCACTTCGGCGGCGTGAAGGGCGTGATCGACGAGGCCGACGTGACGGCCGGCAAGGTGCAGGTGCTCGCGCCCTCGGGCTTCATGGAAACGGCCGTGGCCGAGAACATCCTCGCGGGCAATGCGATGAGCCGGCGCTCGCAGTACCAGTTCGGCACGCTGCTGCCGCCGGGCGCGCGCGGGCAGGTCGACACGGGCCTGGGCAAGGCGCTGGCGCGCGGCACCATTTCGCTGATTGCGCCCACGGCCACAATCGACAAGCCGACCGAAGAACGCACCATCGACGGCGTGCAGTTCGTCTTCAAGCTCGTGCCGGGCTCGGAGGCGCCGTCGGAAATGATCATGTACCTGCCGCAGTTCCGCGTGCTGAACATGGCGGAGGACGTGACGCACAACATGCACAACCTCTACACCATCCGCGGCGCGGAGGTGCGCGACGGCAACCTGTGGTCGAAGTACATCGACGAGGCGCGCGTGGCCTTCGGCGACAAGACAGACGTGCTCATCGCCCAGCACCACTGGCCCACCTTCGGGGGCGAGCGCATCGTCGATCTGCTGAAGAAGCAGCGCGACATGTACAAGTTCATCAACGACCAGTCGCTGCGCTTGCTCAACCAGGGCTACACGTCGGCCGACATCGCAGAAACGCTGCGCATGCCCGCGAGCCTGGAGCAGGAGTGGTCCGCGCGCGGCTACTACGGCACGTTGCGGCACAACGCCAAGGCCGTGTACCAGAAGTACCTGGGCTGGTACGACGCCAATCCCGCCAACCTGAACCCGCTGCCGCCGGTGGCCTATGCGAAGAAGACGGTCGAGTACATGGGCGGCGCAGACGCAGTGCTGGCGCGTGCGCGCGAAGACTTCAAGAAGGGCGAGTTCCGCTGGGTGGCCAGCGCGATGAGCCAGCTGGTGTACGCCGACCCGGCCAACCGCGCAGCCCGCGAGCTGGGCGCCGATGCGCTCGAGCAGATGGGCTACCAGTCGGAGGCCGGCACCTGGCGCAGCGCGTATCTGGTGGGTGCGATGGAGCTGCGCAATGGCGTGCCGAAGATTCCGGGCGGCAACAGCTCCAACGCCGACACGCTGAAGGCGGTGAGCAACGACCTGTTCTTCGACTTCCTCGGCGTGCGGCTCGATGCGGCCAAAGCCGAGGGCAAGAAGATGGTCATCAACTGGAACTTCACCGATTCGAACCAGCAGTTCGTGCTGACGCTGGAGAACTCCGCGCTCACGCACATCGCGGGGCGGCAGCCGGGAGCCGATGCCACGGTCACGCTGAGCCGCGCCACGCTCGATGCGGTCACGCTGAAGGAGACGAGCTTTCCTGCTGCGGTGCTGGCGGGCAAGGTGAAGATCGATGGTGACCGGGCGAAGCTGGGTGAACTGCTGTCGATGCTCGATACCTTCGAGCCGATGTTTCCTGTTGTCGAGCCGCGGAAGTGAGGGTTCGGGGGGCGTGCGAATGACACCGGGTACTCCCCTCCGCGAATGTCCCCCGGCCTGCGGCCTCCTCCTTTATTTCGCTGCGGGGAGCACCCGATGCCATTCGCACATGGACGCAGCGCTCATGCCGACCTATCAACAAGTGCTCTGAACGATCACGTCGATGGGGTGCCTTGCGCAGCGAAATAAAGGAGGAGGCCGCAGGCCGGAGGACATTCGCGGAGCAAGGTACCCCGTCGGCGTGATCGCGCCCCGAAACAACGCCGAGTCCTAGCCAAAGAACCAATAGCAGACCGCGACAGCCGCCACAACACCGGCCAACTCCGCCAGCAACGCGCAGGCCACCGCATGCCGCGCTCTCTGGATGCCAACGGCGCCGAAATACACGGCCAGCACGTAGAAGGTGGTTTCGGTGCTGCCCTGGATGGTGGCGGCCACCAGCGCGGGAAAGCTGTCGACGCCCTGGCTCTTCATGGTCTCGATCAGCATCGCGCGCGCCGCGCTGCCCGAGAAGGGCTTGACCAGCGCGGTGGGCATGGCGTCGACGAAACGAGCGTCGAAGCCGCCGGCGTTCACCAGCCAGCGCAGGCCGTTCAACGCGAAGTCGAGCGCGCCCGAAGCGCGCAGTACGCCGACCGCGCACAGCATCGCGACGAGGTACGGCAGCAGGTTCTTCGCGATGTCGAAGCCTTCCTTCGCGCCTTCGATGAAACACTCGTACACCTTGATGCGGCGTATCGCCCCGGCCAGCAGGAACACGACGATCACGCCGAATAGCGTGAGGTTGCCCAGCAGCGAAGACAGCGATGCAATGGCCGCCGCCGACAGCGTGCCCAGCAGCGCCATGAAGCCGCCCAGCAGCAGCGCGCCCGGCAGCAGGTAGGCCAGCACCACCGGGTCCCACAGCCGCAGCCGCTGCGCCACCGCCACCGAGAGCAGCCCGACCAGCGTGGAGGCGCTGGTGGCCAGCAGGATCGGCAGGAACACCAGCGTCGGGTCGCCCGCGCCCTGTTGTGCGCGGTACATGAAGATGGTGACCGGTAGCAAGGTCAGCGACGAGGCATTAAGTACCAGGAAGAGGATCTGCGCGTTGGTGGCCGTCACCGGGTCGGGGTTCAGCCGCTGCAGTTCGCGCATCGCCTTCAGGCCGATGGGCGTGGCGGCGTTGTCCAGCCCCAGCGCGTTGGCCGCAAAGTTCATCGTGATGAGCCCGAGCGCCGGGTGCCCCGCCGGCACGCCCGGCATGAGGCGCCGGAACAGCGGCCCCAGCAGCCGTGCGAGCCAGCCGACCAGCCCCGCCGCCTCGGCGATGCGCAAAAAGCCCAGCCACAGCGTGAGCGTGCCGAACAGCAGCACCATCACCTCGACCGCCAGCCGCGCCATCGCGAACAGGCTCTCGACCAGCGCCGCGAACACGGTCGGGTCGCCGCCGATGAGCCACCGCCCCAGCGCCGCCAGTGCCGCCACCCCGAAGAAACCAAGCCACAAGCCGTTGAGCACGCTTCTTTTCCTTTTGTTTCGCTTCGATGATAGGGCCGCCATCCGGGCCCGCCGCGAGCTACAGTTCGGGCCATGCGCGCCCTCATCGTCCGTCGTTTTGCCGCCTGCCTGAGCGTCCTGGCGGCCATTTGGCTCACCGGCTGCGTCAGCCTGCCGCCGCCCGAGCCGAAGGCGAACGTCACGGCGTTCACCGACGTGGCGCAGACAGAACTGGGGCAACTGGCGGCCAAGGGCGCGCCGGGCGATTCCACCGCGCTGTCGGGTTTCCGGCTGCTGCCCGAGGCGGCGTTTGCCTTCGACGCCCGCATCTCGCTCGCTCGGCATGCCGAGAAGTCGCTCGACGTGCAGTACTACCTGGTGCAGCGCGACGACATCGGCCTGCTGTTCCTACGCGAACTGCGCGAGGCCGCGGCGCGTGGCGTGCGGGTGCGCCTGCTGGTGGACGACCTCTACACCGGCGGCGAGGACGAGCTGTTCGGCACGCTCGCGGCCTTTCCCAATGTGGAGGTGCGGCTGTTCAACCCGCTGCCTTCGCGCGCCAGTTCGCTCGGCACGCGGCTGCTCATGTCGCTGACCGACTTCGGCCGCATCAACCACCGCATGCACAACAAGCTGCTGGTGGCCGACAACAGCTTTGCCGTGTCGGGCGGCCGCAACATCGGCAACGAGTACTTCATGCGCAGCACGGCCGCGAACTTCATCGACATGGACGTGATTTCCAGCGGCCCGGTCGTGCGGCAGATGTCCGAAGGCTTCGACCGCTACTGGAACAGCTCGCACGCATGGCCCATCGAGCGCATCGCGCCGCTGCGCGGCATGACGCGCGAGGCGGCGCAGCGGCGCTTCGACGAAATTGCGCGCACGGCCGTGCCCGACGTGCCCATTCGCCCGCGCGACGTGCTCAACAAGTCGCCCGTGGGCGAGCAGCTCATCACCGGCAAGCTCGACCGTTATTGGGCGCCGGCCACGCTGTTCATCGACGACCCCGACAAGATCACGCGCAAGGCCGACGAGGCCTACATCGGCAGCGTGACAGAAGGCGCGCTCAGCGTGATCAACGCCACGCGGCGCGAGGTCGTCATTGCCTCGCCGTACTTCATTCCGGGCCCCAAGGGCCTGGAGGAGATGCGGGCGTGCATCGCCAAGGGCGGGCG
Source organism: Variovorax sp. YR634 (assembly GCF_900106655.1). Lineage (NCBI taxonomy): Bacteria > Pseudomonadati > Pseudomonadota > Betaproteobacteria > Burkholderiales > Comamonadaceae > Variovorax > Variovorax sp. YR634. The sequence goes on along the minus strand of NZ_FNOL01000012.1, from coordinate 15,810 downwards.
CATCACGGTCGTGACCAACTCGCTGGGCGCGACCGACGAGCCGCTGGCCTACGCGGGCTACGAGCGCTACCGCGCCGACATGCTGAAGATCGGCGTCACCATCTTCGAGATCGCGCCCACGCTCAGCGGCAGCTCGGGCCGCTTCGGCGACTTCGGCAAGTCGATCAGCCGGCTGCACGCCAAGCTCGCGATCGTCGACAACGAGCGCTTCTTCGTCGGCTCGATGAACCTCGACCACCGCTCGGCCGCCGTCAACACCGAGATCGGCCTGGTCATCGACAGTCCCGAGCTGGTGCAGGACTACAACAAGCTCATGTCGGGCGAGCGCGTGAACCTCGGCTACCGGCTGCGGCTCGGGCCCAACGGCCGGCGCGTGCAATGGCTGGAGTACGACGACGCCGGCGGCGACATCGTTCACGAGGACGAGCCTGGCGAATTCCTCTGGCTGCGCTTCAAGAACTGGCTGCTGCTGCCCATCGTGGGCGAAGAGCTGCTTTAGCGAAGTAGCTGCCGCTGTCATCTCAGGTGGAGAGTGGGTGCGTTACATTCCTTGAAAGAATGTGAATTTTTGTCACTAACGCATTACCTCCTGGAGACTTCGACCATGACCGTTCCCGTGCCGCGCGAGTCGATTGCGCCGCTTTCCACCAGCCGTCGGCGTGCGCTGACCGGGCTGGCCGCAGCAACCGCCGCCGCGGGCCTGGGTTTTCCGGCGCTTGCGCAGAACCGGCCGGTGCGCATCGGCACCACCTTCGACAACAGCAGCGTCGAGAAGGCCAACGGGCAGGGGCTGTTCCAGGGTTCGAGCGCGTTCTTCAATGCGCTGAACAAGGCGGGTGGCATCAACGGCACCAAGGTCGAGCTCGTGATGGCCGACGACACCTTCAAGCCCGACGTGGCCAAGGCCAACGCGCTGGCCTTCGAGAAAGACAGCTCCGTGCTCGCGCTGCTGCACCCGCTGGGCACGCGCCAGACAGCCGAGGTGATGGACGCTGTGCCCGGCATGGCCGTGGTCGGCCCGATCACCGGCACGATCGCGCTGCGCAAGAAGGCTTCGCCCAACACCTTCTGGGTGCGCGCCAACTACGACCAGGAAGTCGACAAGCTCGTGAGCACCGCCGCCGTGCTGGGCCAGAGCCGCATCGGCCTCGTGCATTCGAACGACCCGCTGGGGCAGTCGGTGCTGGCGGCCTTCAAGAATGCGCTGGCCAAGGCCAAGCTGGAGCCGGCGGTGATCGCGACCACGCCCAACACCACCAGCATGGAAGTGGGCCCCGCCGCCGAGGCGATCGCCAAGGCCAAGCCGCAGGTGGTGGTGGTCGGGCTGGCCGGCACTGCGCCGGTGTTCCTGAAGGCACTGCGCGAGGCGGGCAACAGCAGCTCGGCCTATGGCCTGTCGATCACGGCCAGCGCGCTGTCGGCGATGGGCGACCTGGCCAAGGGCCTGGGCTTCGTGATCGTGGTGCCGTCGCCGTACTCGACCAAATTCGAGATCGTGCGCCGCTATCAGGCCGACATGGTGGCCAACGGCGTCAAGGACTTCTCGCTCACGAGCCTGGAGGGCTATCTGAACGCCGCAGTGCTGGCTGAAGGCATGCGCCGTGCCGGTGGTTCGCTCACGCGTGCGTCGGTGATGTCGGGGCTGGCGAGCATCGAGAACTTCGACCTGGGTGGGGTGAAGATCAACTACGGTCGGACCAACCGCGAAGGCGGGCAGTTCGTGGACGTGGCCGTCATCGGCAGCCGCGGGCAGATGCTGAGCTGAACGCCGTCAGGCTTGCTCGGCGATTCCCACGCCGAGCAAGCCTTCGAGCAGATTCCTGTCTGCCGCGAGTTCCGCGCTCGGCCCCGCATGCACCACGGTGCCGCGCTCCAGCACGATCGCCTTGTGCGTCATCTCCAACGCGAGCACCGGATGCTGCTCGACCACGATCGACGCCAGTCCTTCCGACTCGCACAGCCGGCGGATCGCTGCAGCCAGTTCTTCCACGATGATCGGCGCGAGGCCTTCCATCGGCTCGTCGAGCAGCAGCAGCTTGGGGTTGGTCATCAGCGCGCGGCCGATGGCGAGCATCTGCTGTTCGCCGCCGGAGAGCTGGTTGCCGTAGTTGCCGCGCCGCTCGCGCAGGCGCGGGAAGAAGTCGTAGACGCGCTTCAGGTTCCAGCCGCCGAGCCGCGATATCACCGTGAGGTTTTCTTCGACGGTGAGCGATGGGAACACCTCGCGCTCCTGCGGCACCCAGCCCAGCCCCGCGCGCACACGCTGGTGCGACGGCCAGCGTGTGATGTCGGCGCCTTGCCAGCGGATTGAGCCCTGCATCACGCGGGTGTTGCCCATCAGCGTTTCGAGCAGCGTGGTCTTGCCCACGCCGTTGCGCCCGAGGATGGCGAGGCTCTCGCCTTGCGGCAGCGAAAAGTCGAGCCGGTCGAGCACGACCGCGTTGCCGTAGCCGGCGGTGACCTGGTCGAAGGCGAGTGCTTCAGGCATGGTGGTGATGGCGGGGTGAGCTTCCGAGATAGACCTCGCGCACGCGCGGGTCGGCGCCGATTTCCGAAGGCGTGCCCTCGGTCAGGATGCGTCCGCCCACCAGCACCGAGATGCGGCGCGAAAAGCGGAAGACGAGCTTCATGTCGTGCTCGATGAACAGCACGCTGATGTCGGGCGGCAGCGCCGCGATGGCCTCGAACAGCTCGCCGCTCTCGTCTTCAGGCACGCCGGCAGCGGGTTCGTCGAGCAGCAGGATGCGGGGCTTGGCCGCGAGTGCGAGCGCGATCTCCAGCAGCCGCTGCTTGCCATAGGCCAGCTCGGCTACGGGCACGTCGGCGAGGCTGTCGAGCCGGAGCGTGCCGAGCAGCGCATGCGCCTCGTCGAACACCGCCGTGCAGCCCTTGAGCGGCCGCCACCAAGTGGCACCCAGCCCTTCGCGCTCGCTGATTGCCAGCACCACCGACAACAGCGGCGTGAGGCTGGGGAACAGCGTGTTGATCTGGAAGGTGCGCGCCAGGCCCATGCGCGCGCGCTTGTCGCCAGGCAGGCGCGTGATGTCGCGATCGCCCATATGGATCGATCCGCTGGTGGGCTTGAACACGCCGGTAAGCAGGTTGATGAGCGTGGTCTTGCCAGCGCCGTTGGGACCGATCAGCGCCTGCCGCGCGCCGGGTTCGAGCGAGAGGTTCACATCGCTCACGGCCTGGAAGGCGCCGAAGCGGATGCCCAGGCCGTGTGTGCGCAGCGTGTGCGTGGTGGTGGAACTCATCGCGCCTTCCCTATGCGAACGAAACGCGAGAGCGCACCCATGATGCCGCCGCGGCCCAGCATGACGGCCGCAATAAGGAAGATGCCGAGCCAGAACATCCAGTACTGCGGGTTCATGTCCGCGAACCAGTCGTGCACCAGCATGTAGACGATGGCGCCGATCATTCCGCCGTACAGCCGCCCTGTACCACCCAGCACCAGGATGATGAGTACCTCTGCCGAGCGGTTGAAGCCGATCGACTCGATGCCGACGAACTGCGTGGTCTGCGCCAGCAGCGCGCCCGCCACGCCTGCCACCGCGGCCGAGGAGGCGTATGCCATGCGCAGCCGCGCCTCCACCGGCGAGCCGATGGCCGTCATGCGCTTGCGGCTGTCGTGAATGCCGCGCAGCGCCAGGCCGAAAGGTGAGCGCAGTACCAGCCGCACGAGCAGGAACATCGCGAGCACCACGCCGAAGGCATAGCCGAATGCGGTCTTGCCGTGGAGGTCGAAATCGAAGAGGCCGAGCACCGGCGCGATGACCACGCCCTGCAGCCCGTCGGTGCCGCCGGTGATGCCCGAGAGCCGGTTGGCCAACTCGTACAGCAGCACGCACACGCCGATGGTGATCATCAGCCGCGTGAGGTCGGCGCCGCGCACCACGAGGTAGCTCAGTGCGTAGCCCAGCAGGCCGCTGACGATCAGCGCGAACAGCAGGCCGCTGAAGGGCTCGCTCCAGCCGTACTTGGCCAGCAATCCGGCCGCGTAGGCGCCCGCGCCGAAGAAGGCCGCGTGGCCCACGGTGAGGATGCCCGCGTAGCCCAGCGCCATGTCGAGCGACACGGCGAACAGGCCGAAGATCATGATCTGGCTCATCAGCGTGAGCTTGTCGGGCAGCAGGAAGAAGCTCGATGCGAGTGCCAGCCAGAAAGCGATTTCGGCGATGCGCAGGTGCGCGGGAGAAAGATGCAGGGCTTTCATGCGAGCCCCTTCTTCGCAACGATGCCGTTCGGCCGCACCAGCAGCATGACGATCATGAAAACGTAGATGAGAAAAGCGCCCGCTTCCGGCAGGTAGTACTTGCCCGCCACGTCGACGATGCCCACCAGCAGAGCCGCAATGAAGGGCCCGGTGACGGTGCCCGCACCGCCCACGCACACCACCATCAGGAAGTAGACGAGGTACTTGAGCGGGAACGACGGCTCCAGCCCCAGCATGCCCAGGCTCAGCGCACCGCCGAGGCCCGCGAGGCCGCAGCCGAGAGAGAAGGTCAGGAAGAACAGCCGCTGCACGTTGATGCCGGTGCCGCCCGCCACGCGCTGGTTGTCGACCGCCGCGCGCACCATCGCGCCGTAGCGCGTCTTGCCCAGGCCCAGCAGCAGCGCGGCCAGCACCGCCACGCCGCAGACGATCAGGAACAGGCGGTAGCGGCCCACTTCGAGGCCCAGCAGCGACATCTGCCCGTCGAGCGCCGGCGGCAGCGTGAAGGGCTGCATCGTCGGGCCGAAGAAATACGTGAAGGCGGCGATCGACACGAACACCACGCCGATCGACAGCAGCACTTGGTCGAGCGGATGCGCGCGGTACAGCCGACGGTAGAACACGAACTCCAGCACCGCACCCGCAACGGCAGCCGCCGCGAAGGCCGCCGCCAGCGAGAGGCCGAAGCCCAGGCCGAAGTGGTTCATCAGCACGCTCGCGGCGTAGCCGCCCACCATCGCGAAACTGCCGTGCGCGAGGTTGACGAAATTCATGAGCCCCATCGTGATGGACAAGCCCACGCCGATGAGAAAAAGGAGCATGCCGTAGGCCACTCCATCGAAGATCACGATGCCCATGAATTTCCTGCTGGCTGACGAACTGGCTGGCTTACTTGGCTGTGGCTTCCTTGGCCGGGTCCTTCACGCGGTCGAACTTGTCGAACTCGACGTTCACCAGCTGGCCGTTCACGCGCTCGGTCTTGCGGATGTAGACGGTCTGCACGATGTCGCGCGTGGCGGGGTCGATCTCGATGGGGCCGCGCGGGCTCTCGAAGCTCAGGCCCTTGAGGGCGTCCATGAACTTGTCGCCGCTGGCGTCGCCCTTGGTCTTGGCCAGTGCGAGGTCGATGGCGGCCATGGCGTCGTAGGCGGTCACGGCGAAGTAGCTCGGGCGCAGCTTGGCGCCGTTGTCGGCGGCGAAGTCTTTCACGAACTTCTGATTCTTGGGCGAGGGGTGCGCGAACGAGTAGTGGTGGCTGGTGACCAGGCCCAGCGCCACGTCGCCGGTGGCGTCGAGGTAGCTGTCGTCGGTGGCTTCACCCGTGGCGTAGAGCTTGATGCCGGCCTGCTCCATGCCGCGTTCCTTCCACACCTTCAGGAAGGCCGGCGGCATCACGCCCGAGGGGAAGAAGAAGAACACGGCCTGGGGCTTGGCGTCCTTGATGCGCTGCACGTAGGCCGAGAAATCGGGGTTGTTCATCGGCGTGCGCACTTCGCCCGAGACCTTGCCGCCGCCGGCGGTGAAGGTTTTCTTGAACGCGGTCTCGGCATCGACGCCCGAGGCGTAGTCGGCGACCACGGTGTAGGCGTCCTTGATGCCTTCCTTGAGCATGTAGCGAGCCATCGGGTCCGTTACCTGCTGCACGGTGAACGACAGGCGCGCCACGTAGGGCGAGCTGGTGGTGATGGCCGACGATGCCGCGTTCATCACGATCGTCGGAATCTTCGCCTGCGTGGCGATGGCGCCCACGGCGTACGCGTTGGGGCTGAAGTCCAGGCCGGTGAGCACGTTCACCTTGTCGCGCACGATGAGTTCCTGCGCGATGCGCTTGGCAGCGTCGGGCGCGGGGCCTGCAGTGTCCTTCTTGACGATCTCGACCGTGCGGCCGCCCACCTTGCCGCCGTGCTCCTTCAGGTAGAGCGCGATGCCGGCGTCGAACTGGCGGCCGTAGTCGGCGTACGGGCCCGAGTAGGTGGCGATGAGGCCGATGCGCAGCGGCTCGTCGGCGGCGTGCGCCGTGGCGCCCAGCAGGCCGAGGCCGGCGAGCAGCAGGGTCGAGAGGATGGTTCTCTTGGTCATCGTTGGGTTCACGGGAAAACGCCTTTCAGGTGGAGTGGATGCGCCACATCGGGCGCCGCTGTCATGTAACCGAATATGCAAACAAAGCGGGCGATGATGCCCGAGCCGTCCTTCAAATCTGGGTATCGGGCACGCGGACCCTGAGGCCATCGAAGGCTGCGGTCACGCTGAGCTGGCAGCTCAGGCGCGAGCCGGACCTGCGCTCGGACGCGACGGCGTCGAGCAGCGCGCTCTCCATGTCGTCGGGCGGCGGCAGCAGGTCGATGAAGGCGTCGTCCACGTAGACGTGGCAGGTAGCGCAGGAACAGCAGCCGCCGCACTCGGCGTCGATGCCGCGCACGTTGCCGCGAATGGCGGTCTCCATCACGCTGGCGCCGACCTTGGCGTCGACTTCGCGGGTGGTGCCGTCCTTGAGGATGTAGTGGATCGTGGGCATGGTTTTCAGAACATGTCGAAGTACTCGCGGTGTTCCCACTCCGAGACTTCGAGATTGAAGCGGGCGATTTCCGCTTCCTTGATGTGGCAGAGGTAGTCGATGAAGACGTTGCTCATCTGCGTGTTGAGCATCTCGTCCTTGCGCAGGCAGGCGAGGGCGTCGCTCAGGGAGCGAGGCAACTGCTCCGCCGGCGTTTCGTACGGCGCATCGGCCGAAGGACCGGGGTCGGTCTTGTTGCGGATGCCGTCGAGCCCCGAGAACAGTTGCGACGCGAGGTACAGGTACGGGTTGGCCGTCGGCTCGCCCACGCGGTTCTCGATGCGCGAGGCGCTCTGGCCCACGCCGCCGAGCACGCGCAGCATCGCGCCGCGGTTGTCCTTGGCCCAGATCGCGCGGTCGGGCGCGAGAGAGAAGGGGCGGTAGCGGCGGTAGCCATTGATGGTGGGGCTTGCCAGTGCCGCGGCGCCGCAGGCATGCGCCTTGAGTCCGCCGAGGTAATGCATGCCGATCTCGCTGAGGGTCTGGCCCTCGGCTTCGGGCATGAACGCGTTGACGCCGTCGCTCTTGCGGCGCAGCGACTGGTGCAGGTGCCAGCCGCTGGACATCACGTTCGGAATCTTCGGGCGGCACATGAAAGTGGCGTGCAGCCCGGCGCGCTGGCAGATCTGCTTGATGGCGCTGCGCAGCAGCACCATGGTGTCGGCCGGCATCACGCCGGCGGTGGGGCCGAAGGTCAGCTCGAACTGGCTCGGGCCGAATTCGATTTCGAGCGACCGCAGCGGCAGGCCGAGCGCGACGAGGTTCGAGCGCAGCAGTTCCATCAGCCCGTCGACGCGGTCGTAGCGCAGCTCGGTGAGGTACTGGTGGCCGTGCGACAGCAGCGACACGCGCGGCGGTTCGCCGGGCTGGCCCGAATCGGCCAGGCCCATGCGCGAGTCGTCGAGCTTGAAGACGTGGAACTCCACCTCGAGGCCGGCGATGAAGTCCAGCCCCAGCTCGTCGAGCTGGCGCACCGCGCGCTGCAGGATCTGGCGCGTGGCAAAGGGGCAGGGCTTGCCGTCGGCCATGTAGGCATCGCACATCACCCAGCCGGTGCGCGGCGACCACGGCAGCACCTTGAAGGTGGCGGGGTCGGCCACGATGGTGAAGTCGGCTCCGCCCTGCAGGCCTTCGATGGCGAAGCCGCCGCCTTGCGTGAACACCGGGAACACGGTCTTGTGCGAGGTGTCCTTGGCGAGCAGCGTGGAGGTGAGGTTCACGCCTTCCCACAGGGCAGAGCGCGCCTCGGTGGCGACGAGCGTCTTGCCGCGCAGGATGCCGTGCTGGTCGGGCCAGGCGAAGCGCACGAGGTCGACCTCGCCGCTGTCGATGCGGCGCACCAGCTCCCTGGCCTGCGCATGCTGGTCGTCGGACCAGAGGCCGAAGCGGTCGACGAATGTGTGGCTGCTGCTCATGGCGTGCGTGCTCAGGCGGCGAGCCGTGCGGAGGCCCAGTCGGACTTCAGGCGGCGCGCGCGGTCGGCGTCCTGCCAGTAGGCCTCGGTGGCTGCCTCGTCGCTGACGTTGCGGCCGATGCCGTCGATGGAGGGCGGGCCGGTCATTGCGCTGGCCTGTGCGGCGTCGATGAGCATCGGCGCGCTCTCGCCGGCCAGCGTGGCTTCGATGGCCTTCACCAGCACGCGGCGGTAGGCAATGATGCCCTTGTCGGTGCTGCCCAGGTGCTCGCGCGTGCGGTCCTGGATGGCGCCTTGCGACTCCACCGCCCACTGGTCGTGCACGTTGATGTCGTCGCCCATGCCGGTGTAGGTTTCGGTCAACTGCTCCTCGATGTTGTAGCCGTAGTTGTTGCGCTTGTTCTTGCGCGAGGTGTAGTCGGGCAGCTCGTAGAGCTTCAGGCGCTGGTCGCGCATCTGCTGCTTGTCGACCGGGCCGGTGAAGCTGGTGAAGATGGCGTACCAGTAGCAGTGCGTGTCGTCCACCGGCACGTGCCATTGCGAGATGGTCATCTCCGCGCTCATCGGGATCACGAAGGCCTGCGGGAACACCACGTTGGTCACGCGCACGTGGGTGGTGTCTTCGGACAGCTTGCGCAGAGCCTTCAGGCGGAAGCCGTAGTCGGTGGGCTCCACGCTGATGTCGGGACGGTCGTACTCGCGCAGCACCTTGGTGATGGGCATGTCGGAGTCGGCCGACGCGCCGCGGAACTGTTTGCCGTAGCTCCCGGAGGTGTCTTCGTCCTCGAAGAAGCGGTGCAGGTACGAGGCGTGTGCCGGGTCGATGCCCACTTCGAGCGCCTGCAGCCAGTTGCATTCGAACAGGCCCTTGAACGCGAAGGTGTGGCTGTCGGGCGCGACGAAGCAGTCGAACTCGGGGAAGGCGGGGGGCTCGCCCTCGCCGATGTACGCGAAGACGACGCCGCTTTTCTCGACCACCGGATAGGCCGACTGCTTGATGCGGCTGCACAGCTTGCTGGTGGCGGGCTCGGCGGGGGTTTCGAGGCAATTGCCCTTGGCGTCGAACAGCCAGCCGTGGAAGGCGCAGCGCAGGCCGCCGTTTTCGAGCCGGCCGAAGGCGAGGTCGGCGCCTCGGTGCGGGCAGTCGCGGTCGAGCATGCCGAGCTGGCCGTTCTCGTCACGGAACAGGACGAAGTCCTGCCCCATGAGCTTCACGGGCTTGACCGGGCGCGGGCCCGCCAGTTCGTCGGCCAGGGCCACCGGCTGCCAGTAGCGGCGCAGCAGCTTGCCGGCGGGCGCGCCGGGTCCGACGCGGGTGATGAAATCGTTCTGCTCTGCGCTGATCATCGTGCGGGCTCCATCGTGGGGACTGTGGAAAGAGGCTTGCAGCCATTGCATGCAACTGTATGCATTGTCTTGGTGATCCTCGATCCGGGTCAAACTCTCATCTGCGATTTCGCCCCGATTCGGGGCCTGAAGAGGCAAAAATCAGGGTAAACGCTGAGCTGCTCGTTAGTTTTTGACACCTGTTGTGGCGTAATGCATGCAACAACCGAGCCAAGCTAAATATGCTGCGTGCAGTGTCGGGCTCGTCTCCTAGAATCCGCCGATGGACTCCCAACAATCCCGCGTGCTCGTGCAACTGCGCGACATGATCCTCAAGGGCGAATTCGTGCCCGGAGAGCGGCTGGCCGAGATCCCGCTCGCCGAGAAGCTCGAAGCCTCGCGCACCCCGGTGCGGCTCGCGCTGGCCAGTCTGGAGCACGAAGGGCTGATCGAGCAATCGCCCAGCGGCGGCTACCAGATGCGCCGCTTCACCTCGCAGGAAGTGGCCGACGCCATCCGCGTGCGCGGCGTGATCGAAGGCTTCGCCGCGCGCCTGTTGGCCGAAGACGGTGCATCGCGCCAGCTGCTGCGCGACCTGAAAGAGTGCCTGGAAGACGGCGACCGCGCCGTGAACAAGCCCAGCATGGAGATCGACGACTACGCGGCCTACGTCGAAATGAACGACCGCTTCCACAAGCTGATCGTCGAAGGCTGCGGCAATCTCGCGCTCAAACGGGTGATGGACATGCTGGGCGGCCAGCCCTTTGCTGCCCCGAGCGCGATGCTGCCGATGCAGTCGTCGATGGAAGAGGGCCAGCAATGGATGCGGCAGGCGCACCGCACGCATCACGCGATCGTGCAGGCCATTGAGCGCGGGCAAGGCTCGCGGGCGCAGGCGCTGGGCGAGGAGCATGTCGAGATCGCGCGCATGAACCTTGACTACGCGCTGGAGCGCCCGGAACTGGCGGCCGAGCTGATGCCGGGCATCCGCCTGGTGTCCAAGGGCCGGGGCGCCTGAGATCGGGCAAACCGGCGCGTCTGTAAAAGACTGGCTGGTATTTCGGCATCCACGCCGTCTGCCCAGCGACGGGCGAGACTAAAATTTCCGGCATGAGTGCCACCGCCCCCGCCAAGACCTCGTTCAAGGAACAGATGCTGCAGGCCCGTGAAGAGGCCATCGTGCAGACCGCGAACCGCCTGCTCGCCGAGAAGGGCTTCGAATCGATGACGGTCGACGAGGTGGCCGCAACGGTCGGCATCGCCAAGGCCAGCCTCTACAAGCACTTTCCCAGCAAGGAGGATCTGGCCGCCGCAGCGATGGTGCGCATCATGCAGCGCACGCTGGATTTCCTTGCCGCGGTGCCGGCCGAGGACAAGCCCGTCGACAAGCTGCGCGCCGTGGTGCGCTGGGCCATGCAGATGCAGCTGGCCGGCGAGATGCCTTCGCTGCCGCACCAGAACTCGAGCCTGCGCGCCGCGCTGATGAACAACCGGGGCTACCTCGACCGCCTGGTCACCATCAGCGACCAGCTCGGCGGCTGGATCCAGGCGGCGCAGGCCGACGGCTCGCTCAACCCGAAGCTGCCGGCGATTGCCGTGCTCTACACGTTGTTCGCACGCGCCTGCGATCCGGTGCTCGGTTTCCTGAAGGCCGGCGGGCTGCAGACAGACGAGCAGATCGTCGAGCTTGTGCTCGCAACCTGCTTCGACGGCCTGGCCGCGCGCTAGCTGCTGAGCGCGCGCCGCGGCGTCACCACGGCTTCGACCGCTGCGCCCACCGCGAGTAGCCGGTGGTCGGTGTTGCCGATGCTGGCCACCATCAGCCCGACCGGCGCCGTGCCCGCGTCGTGGCAGGGCACCGAGAGCGCGCAGCCGTCGAACAGGTTCACCACCGAGGGGTTGCGCAGCATGCGGCCATTGATGCGGTAGTAGGTGTCGTCGTCCTTCAGAACCTCGGCGATCGGCGGAGCGATATCGGGCGTGGTGGGCATCAGCATCGCGTCGTAGCCCACGGCGGCCGTGTTGATCGAACGGATGAACTGGCGGCGCAGCGCCTGCAGCTGCAGATAGTCAGGCGCGGTGATGGTTTCGCCGGTCTTGATGCGGGCCAGCACGCGCGGGTCGTACTTGGCGGCACCTGTCTTGATGAAGTCGCGGTGCCAGGTGAAGGCTTCGGCGGCGGTGATCATGCCGCGCGGGTTGATGGTCGGCGCCTTCGCGAACTCGGTCATCGGCAGTTCGGTGACCGTGGCGCCGGCGGCGGAGAGCTTGGCCAGCGCCGACGCGAATGCCGCAGCCACGGGCGGCGACAGATCGTCCTGGAAGAAGGTCTTGGGCACCGCGAAGCGCAGGCCGCGCAGCGGAAGCACACGCAGCGGGCGCTGCAGTTCGGCGGCCAGCATGGCGTCGAGCAGGGCGCAGTCTTCCACCGTCCATGCCATCGGCCCGGCCGAATCGAAGGAGGTCGACAGCGGCATCACGCCGTCGAGCGGAATGCGCCGCTGCGTCGGCTTGAAGCCCACCAGCCCGTTGAGCGCCGCCGGGATGCGCAGCGATCCGCCGGTGTCCGTGCCGATGGCGCCGGCCGCCATGCCGTCGGTCACCGAGATCGCGCCGCCCGAGGTCGAGCCGCCCGGGATGCGGCCTGTTGCGCGGTCGTAGATATTTTTCGGCGTGCCGTAGTGCGGGTTGACGCCCAGGCCGGTGTAGGCGAACTCGACCGTGTTGGTGCGCCCGATGATGATCGCGCCGGCGCGTCGCAGCCGCTCGACCACGAGGGCATCGCGCGCCGCCGGCGGCTGGCCGGCCAGCACCATCGAGCCGCCGAGCGTGGTGATGCCGGCTTCGTCGAACAGGTCTTTCAGGGAGATCGGGATGCCGGCGATCGGCGAGGCGGCCGGGCGGCCGCTCTTGCGCTCGGCGTCGAGCCGTGCCGCGGTGGCGCGGGCCGTATCGGCGTGCACGCGGATGAAGGTGCGCGCGCCTTCGCCCGCGGGGTTCTGGATGGCGGCCAGTGCTTCTTCTACTAGTTGGCTGCTGCTGAGGGTGCCGGCGGCGAGGCGGCGCGACATTTCGGCTATCGACAGCTGGCCCATGGCCCTGCCGGCGGTTTCGTTCGGTCCCTGGGCGAAGGCCCGGGGCCACAAGGAGAGCAATCCAGTGGCCGCGGCGGCGCCGGCGGTCTGCTGCAGGAAGTTGCGTCGTTGTTGTTGCTGTTGCGTCATGGCGCTCTCCTCCATCGGTGAGATGGGCTCGGCCAGTCTACACAGCCGTGGTGGCGAACGCGTTGCTGGCCGTTACCGTCTGCGCGACGGTGCGGCCGGTCAGCGCACGTCGATAAGCAACTGGGGCTTGTAGCCTTCCTGTTCGCCGTTGCGTGCGTAGCCCAGCGGGTTGGCCACCACGCGGCAGCCGTTCTTCACATAGTCCGACGGGCAGTGCAGGTGGCCGTGCAGCCACAGCTTCGCATGGGGCAGCAACTCGTCGAGCGCATTGCAGAAGCCGGCCGTGCCGGGTGTCAGGCCGTAACGCGGGTCAGCACTTTCGAGGCTCGGCGCAAAGTGGGTGATGGCCACCGTGGTGCCGTCGAAAGGTTCGGCCAGCGCCTGGGTGAGCCAGGTCTGGCAGGCCAGCGCCTGGTCGCGCAGCTGCGCGGCGAGAAAGAGTTCGCCGTTACGCATGGTGGCTGCTTTTTCAAGATAGAAATCGGCCGCGCGCATGGCCTTGCCACGTTTCTTGAGCGCCTCGGCCAGGCTGTCGGTGGGTTCGGCCAGTGCGTCGAAGTCGGCCCACAGCGTGGTGCCCACGAAGCGGATGCCGTCGATTACCCGGGTTTCGCGCTCCAGCCAGAGGATGTCGAGTTCTTCGCAGAGCGTGCGCAGGCGGTCGTGGGTCTCGTCGAAGTCGACGTTGTCGTACTCGTGGTTGCCCGGCACGTAGACAACCGGCACCGGCCAGCCGTTGCGGGGCGAAAAGCGGCCCAGGCCGAAATCGGTGTCGGTCAGGCGGGAGCCTTGCTGGTAGGAGCCGATGTCGCCCGCCAGGATCAGCATGTCGGCGCCCGGCACGGGCTCGGCATGGAAGCGGGGATGGGACTCCAGATGCAGGTCGGAGAGCAGTTGCAGCTTCATCGTCGGGCCAGTCTAGGTGAATTGCCCCATGCGTGAAGTGCATAAGGTTTGGCTTGATTAACTAGGGATAACCCTTATTCTTGAAGCATCAACCACTCCAGCGCAGCCACGAGCCGCGCACCGTCATGTTCAGCCTCATTGCCCAAGTGGCCCGTTTCTTCCGTTCTTCCAGCGCCAATGCTCCGGCCAGCCACGCCGCAGCGCTGATGGAAAGCGCCGACATGCGCGCCGGCCGCGGAGCTCACCACGCGCAGGAACTGCGCGCCGCAGCCAGCGCCTGGCTCAGCGTCGTCCGCTAAGCGAACCCGGTCAGCCGGGCACTTTCTGCCCGAGGACCGATCCGGCGAAAGCCGCGGCTGCCGAGCGCAACAGCGCATTGCGCAGCCACTCGTGCGAATGCCCATGCTGGGCGCGCCGATGCCAGATGGCATCCACGTGCACCGGCGGCTGGTCGAAAGGCAGGTCGCGCAGCACCAATTGATCGTCGATGCCGGTCACCGTCACGAAGTGACGGGGCAGCACGGTCAGCAGGTCTGAATTGGCGACCACCCGGCCGGCCGTGAAGAACTGGTTCACCGTCACCACGATGCGCCGCTCGCGCCCCAAGGCGCCCAGCGTCTGGTCGATGAAGCCGTAGGGCCTTCCCGAAAAACTCACCAACAGGTGTCGCGCTGCGCAGTAGTCATCGAGCGTGAGGGGTGCGCTCGCCAGCGGATGGCCGCGCCGCATCACGCATACGTATTGGCCCAGGTAGAGCCGCTGGGTCTCGAACGGCACCCCTACCCCAGATTGCCCGCGCGCCGCGAGGCTGGCGATCACCGCCGGGAAATAGCCGACGGCCATGTCGACTTCTTCCAATTCCAGCATGCGGCGCGGATCGCGTGTGGTCAGCGGCAGCACGCGCAACGAAATGGCGGGCGCTTCCTTTTCGGCGATCTGCACCAGGCCAGGGATGAGTTCGGCTGCGGTGGCGTCGGCCATCGCTAATAGGAAGGTGGTGTCGGCGGTGCCTGCATCGAACTCGCCGGGAGCCAGTGTGTGCTGCAGCTGGCGCAGGGCATCGCGCACGGTCGGCCAGAGGGCCAGCGCCCGTGGCGTGGGCTCCACGCCGGCGCCGGAGCGGCGCACCAGCTCGTCCCCCAGTACTTCACGTAAGCGCCGCAGCGCATTGCTTACCGCCGGTTGCGTGATCGAGAGGTTGCGGGCGGCGCGCGTGAGGTTGCGCTCCGCCATCACCTCGTCGAAGACGCGAAGCAGGTTGAGGTCGAGTGTGCGAAAGTTGACGTCCATCAGTCTTGTGAATGATAAACATCAGAAAGATAAAGTGGACGAACACTGGGGTAATCCCTAATATCACTGCATCGGCCTTGTTCGCCACCACTGATTACCACTGTCCCAGGAGGGATGCATCATGACTAGCTTCGTTCACGTTGACCAACCTACTGTCCACCCCGGCGTGCGTCGCGCCGAAGTCCTGTTCGGCCAGATCCAGGCCGCCCGCGCCGGTGCCAATGGCGCCCGTCCGCTCGTTGCTCTGCTGATCGTCGCCATCGCGGCGGCCGTGCTGGTGGTGACTGACTCGCTCGTTTCCAACTGGAACGAAGGCGGTCTACTCGCTGCCTGGACTGTGTTCTGCGTCGCAGCCATCGCCTTGTTTGCGCTGTTCGCAGGCTCGGTGCGCCAAAGCAGCATCGCCGGTGCCTGGCGCGCTGCAGCCGAACGCCGTGCCGCTGCCCGCGCCGACGCCCGCTTCCTGGAAACCGCGAAGAGCGACCCGCGCGTGATGCAAGAGCTGCAGGCTGCGATGTGGCGCCAGCAATCGGAAGGCACGGTGCCTGCCGCTGAGGCTGCCAAGATCGACGCGCTGGCCCGCATGAGCACCCGTTCGCAGGAAGTGCGCATGCCCACGCTCTATGAAGCGATGCGCCGCATGAACAGCTCGCGCTATTACTAAGTAGCAACTTGCTGTATGTAAGAAAGCCGCCCTCGGGCGGCTTTCTTTATGGGGGAGCGTAGTCTTCGAGGAGGTGCCTCGGAACTTGGGCGAAAAAAGTTCTTGGAGGTTGATGGCACCTCCAAATCTGTCATATACTCGTGGGCTTCGCTGATGAATGCCGCTGGTGTTCGAGGCAGTTGGTGCTTCTCTGGGGCGTTGATTGTTGACGGTGAA
>NZ_FNOL01000039.1:0-22750 GCF_900106655.1 Variovorax sp. YR634 | reverse complement strand
GCCAGCGTGTAGTCCCGCTGCGTGCGTTTGATGCCTGATTCCATTGACTCGCCTTTTCTGAGGGAAAAGGTGTCAACCCAGGTCAGGACGGGTCATACTGAAAGAAAAAGCCGCGGGCCTTCGGGCTCGCGGCTTTTTTCTTGTCGATGGGGCGCTCAGGCTTTCGGTTGCGGTCTTGCCTGCCGCTTGAACTCTGCGCAGTAGTCTTTTTCGGGCAGGGGCGGTGTCCGCCATGTGCGGTCGTAGTCGCCCGCTACTGCCTCGGGCGAAGGAGCAGCCGGCGCGGCCATCAGCCGCACCGTGGCGACCTTGACGTCGTCGGGCAGGTGCTGCGGCACGCCGAGCGTGCGCACGACGTGGCCGGCTCCGGCGATCAGCAGCACCGTCTGGCCCGGGCGTTTCGCCTTGACGATGGCCTGCGCCATCGCGCGGTCGCGGCCGACCTGGATGCGCGTCATCGGGACGATCTGCGACTCGGGGAGCATCCTGCAGTGGCCATCGCGCACGGCGTCCTGCTGCGCGGTGTAGGCCTCGCCGTTGAGCTGCACGTCGAGCGAGACGTCGGCCATGGCGTCTTTCATACGGACGCGCGGCAGGTTGGCGCCGACCACGGGCACGCCCGCGCGCACTGCGACCATCACGGCGGGGCCGTAGCTGGCCCAGGGCCAGGCCTTGTCGCTCCAGTCGAGGGCGGCCTGCACCTGGGCCTCGGTGGCGGTGGGCGTGAGCTGCGCGGTGCTGCGGCCTTCCTCGGCCATCTCGAGCGCCAGCGCGGCGAGGTGGCCGCGCGCGACCAGCGCCTCGACGGTTTCGCGTTCGATGACATGGTGCTCGGGCGCGTCGTGCTGCTCGCCGAGCAGCAGGGCATCGATCGGCTGGAGCGCCGCGACGCGGCGTGCGATGGGCGCGTCGGGCGCATCGGCGCCGGAAGAGGACAGCGCCGAACAGCCCGTGAACGCGGTGGCGGCGAGCAGGGGGAACAGCAGGAATCGGGAGGCCCGAACGGGCCAGTTTGGAGGAGGCATCGCGCCATCGTATGCCCTCGGCACACGCGCGCAGTGCCGTCCATTTCCTCCTGTGCCTGTCGTCCGCGCGCTGGCCGCGCGGACGCCGCCGAAGTTTCGGTGGATTTACCGCTGCACACCTCTGAAACTTTTAACTGACAGCCTGCTAATTTTTTACTAAGTCTTTGGGTTTACTCGGCCCGTCGCGAACAAGTCATACCAAAGACCACATGTGACTCGCGATACGGGCCGGATATCTATCTATCCGGGAGTTCAATTTCCGACACTTACGGGGTAGATATGAATAACTTGAGACTCGGTGGCGCCATTGCCACGGCCCTGGTGGCGCTTGCCGTGCTGCCGCTCCAGTCCGCACACGCCACGACGGCCACCACGACCTTCAAGGTGACGGCCACGGTGCTCAGTTCCTGCGCCATGGCCACGCCCGACACGCTCGCGTTCGGAAGCTTCACCCCGGGCACTGCGCTCACCGGCGCGACCTCGTTCACCGTGCAGTGCACCTACGGCACCACCTACTCGCTGGGCATGAGCGCAGGCACCAGCGGCTCGGTGACGGCCCGGACCATGACGAGCGCCACGGCGACGAGCGGCTACAACAGCCTGTCGTACGGTCTCTACAAGGACTCCTCGTATGCGACCAACTGGAGCAACAGCACGACGGGGTCGGACTACACCGGCACAGGTTCGGCCGTGACCCATACGGTCTACGGCAAGGTCCCGGCCGCCCAGTACGCAGTGGCGCCCGCAACGGACTACACCGACACGATCACCCTGACGCTCACCTACTGAGCGTTCACGGTCCATGTCCCTCGATTGGGCTATGCGTCAGCTCCTGGCGCGCGCGGCGATCATCCTCGGTTCGGCGGCGGCGATGGCCGTCTCGGCCGTTCCTGTCGACGTTCGGGCCGCGAGCATCCAGATCGCGCCGGTCCGCGTCGTGCTGCAGCCCAACCGGCCAGTCGCTTCGCTGGTCGTGACCAACGACGGTGCCAGCGAGATCTCGATGCAGGCCGAAGTCATGAGCTGGGCGCAGAAGGATCAGCAGGACGTCTATGCGCCTACGCGCGAGGTACTGGTCAATCCGGCGATCTTCCGGATTCCGGCCAATGGCCGGCAGATCGTGCGCCTTGGCTTGCAGGTGCCCGCGCTGGCCGATGAGCGCAGCTACCGCATCTTCCTGAGGCAGTTGCCGCGCGACAAGGCGCTGCCAACGGGGACCGAGGGGGCGGGCGCTGAATTGCAGACGCTGCTGCAACTGGTCCTGCCGATCTTCGTGCCCCCTTCGTCCCCTGCGGGAGCGCCTTCGGTCGCGTGGCATCTGAGCGCGTCGGCGCTGACCATCGACAACCTGGGGCGCGAGCACATCCAGATCACGCAAGTCACCGTGCGCCATGCGGATGGCAGCGAACTCTTGCGTCAACGTATGTCGGTTTACGTGCTGCCGCAGCAAAGCGCCAGGTTGCCGGTCGTGCTGCCTTCACTGCCGCCGGGCGCCAGACTCCAGCTCGAGGCGCAGGCGGACTCCGAAGTGCCGCTGTCCCCCGTCTTCCTGCAAGTTCCCGGTGCGACGGCTGCAGCAGCTCAGTAGCCTGGTCGCTTTCGCTTGCTGGCTGCCGGTGGCACACATGGCGCAGGCCCAAGTGATCGCGGACGATCGGGCGTTCACCCCGGTAATCATCGACGTCGAAGTCAATGGCACGGCAGAGGGGCCTGCACGCTCTGCGCTCCGGCACGGGGGCAAGCTGTTGTTCAGCCGTGCCGATTTGCAGGCGTGGCGCGTCATCGTTCCCGCCCAGGCGACGGCCGTGGTCGAGGGGGCCGACTACTACGACCCCGCCGCGTTGCCCAATGGCAGCCTGGCGCTGGAAGAAAGCACGCAGACGGCGCAAGTGCGCTTGCCCGTGACGGCATTCGTGGCCAGTGCACTCACCGGCAAGGCCGCGAACCGGCCGTCGCTCACGCCTTCCGTCAATGCCGCCTTCGTCAACTACAACATGGCGTTGCAGCACGACAGCAACGGCACTGCCGCATCGGGACTGCTCGACAGCACGGTTTCGGGCCAATGGGGATTGCTGGCGAACAGCGTGCTCGTCGGCCAGTCGGCCTATCAGAATGCGACGGGCCTTTCGTCGCTGAGCAAGATGGTCCGGCTCGACAGCTACTACCGCTACGACGACCCGGATCGCCTGACGCGGCTGACGGTTGGCGACGCCATCACGCAGAACGCCGCGTGGTCTACGCCGTCGCGCTTTGCCGGGGTGCAGTTCGGCACGCAGTTCGGCCTGAGCCCCGGATACATCAGCTATCCGGTGCCGTCGCTCACGGGCGGATCGGCCGTCGCGTCGACGCTCGAAGCCTATGTGAACAACACGCTGCACTATCAGGGGCAGGTCGATTCGGGCCCGTTCTCGTTGAGCAACGTGCCGGTGCTCAGCGGCGCGGGTGAGATGAGCTTCTCGGTGTCCGATGCGCTGGGCGTGCGGCGCACCGTCACGACGCCTTACTACGTGAGCACGAATCTGCTGCGCGCGGGCTTGTCGGACTACTCGGTCAACGTGGGGTGGAGTCGCCTCAACTATGGCCTTCAGAGCAATGACTACGGCAGCCCGTTCGCCGCCGGCAACTGGCGCCGCGGACTCAGCGAGACGGCCACCATGGAACTGCATGGCGAGGCCGGCGCGCAGGTTCAGGTTGCTGGCGCCGGCCTGACCTGGGTGTGGGCGCCGCTGGGGGAGTTCGGACTGCACGGCGCGGCCAGTCGCTCGCAGGACGCGGGCAACGGAACGCTCGGGCGCGTCTCGTTTGCGCACATCGCTCCTGAGTGGAGCTTCTCGGCAAGCCGGCAATCCGCCAGCGCGGGCTTCATGCAGGTTGCATGGCTGGACAGCCAGACGCACACGACCGGGCAGACCCAACTGTTCCTGGGGCGCTCCCTTGGCCGCCGCTATGGCAGCCTGGGCCTGGCCTACACGGCATTGCGCTACAGCGGCGGCGACGAGGCCAAGGTGCTTTCGCTCAACCATTCCATTCAACTCGGGGCAGTGTTCCTGAACACCTATGTGGCGCGCACCGACTCGGGCGCCACGGCGAATCGCCAACGCGTCGCATCGGTCGGCTTGAGCCTGACCCTTCCGCTGGGCGACCGGCAGACCGCATCGGCCACGACCAACCGGCAGAATGGAAAGACCACCACCACGGTCGACGTCAGCCAGGCGACTCCGAGCGATGAGGGGCTGGGCTGGCGCGTCGCGGCCTCGAATGGCGAGACAAAGCGCGCCCAGGCCGAGGCAACCTGGCGGACCCCCTATGCGAGCTTCAACGCGCAGGTCGTCGACCTCAACAAGGAAACCAGCGCCAGGGTGCTTGCCGAGGGCTCACTGGGCTATACGTCGGGCATGTTCTTCGCGGCGCAATCGTCCAGCGACGGCTTTGCGCTGGTGACGGTGCCTGGCGCGGCCGGCATCAAGATCTACCGGGAGAACAACCTGGCGACGACGACCGACGGCGAGGGGCATGCCCTCGTGACCGGCTTGCGTGCCCATGAGCTGAACAAGATCAGCGTGGACAACGGCGATCTGCCGATTTCGGCGCAGGTGTACTCCGACGTGCTGCAGGTCGTGCCGTCGTACAAGGGCGTTGCGGCGGCCACCTTCGACATCTCGCGCGACCTGAGCGCCACCATGCAGATCCGGCTGCCCGACGGGTCGCCGCTGCCGGCTGGCATCGACGTTGTCGGCGAAGGCCGTCCGTCTCCATTGATCACCGGCTACGGCGGCACGTTGCAGCTCGATCGCCCCCGTGCGGGCGAACGCTTCGAGGCGAATTGGCGCACTGGCCATTGCAGTTTCACGGTCGGCCCCATTCCGACCACCGGCACGCTGCCACAAATCGGGCCCTACACATGCGAAACGATGCTTTCAACTACTACAGCGCGCTGATCTGGGTTGCTGGTCTGATTGGCGCGTTGGCTGCCGCGTCGGCACATGCGTCATGCACGTCGACGGGGCTCGGGACGCCGACCTGCTCTGCCACCATCAGCGCGACGGCCCTGAGCTTCGGAAACTACAGCGCGGCCACGACGAGTGCCACCACAAGTACCGGCACCATCACGGTGGCGGCCACGTTCTCAGGAAGTGTCTTCGGAACCAGCACCTTGAGCTATACGGTCAGCCTCAGTGCGGGGAATTCGGGAACGACCACGAGCCGCTATATGAGCTATGGCAGCTACACCCTGAACTACAACCTGTACACCAGTTCGACCTATGGGACGGTCTGGGCGACCAGCACGGTGTCGGGCAGCGCGTCCGCCTCAGGTGGGTTCGGGAGCAGGACGGCAAGCACCACGCACACCGTCTACGGTCGCCTGCCTGCCGGCCAGTACACGGCTGCGCCGGGCAGCTATACCGACACCATCACGGTGACCGTGACCTACTGATACTGAGTTGTTGTTTCCGGGGTTTTCGGCTCAGTGCACCAACACGGGGGTGTGGGCCAGCTCGGCGTAGCCTTCGAGCGTGTCTTCGACCTCTTCCTGGGTGGGAGTGTTGAGCTGCCAGGCGGCGATCTGCTGCTGGAACAGTTCGGCCCAGGAGCCGTCGAGGTACACCTCCTTGCCCGAACGCTTGTCCACGATCTCGAAGCCATGGCGCTCCAGAACCGGCACATTCGGCTGCGCGGGCTCCTCGCCTTCATTGGGCTGCACGTGTACGACGACGAAAGACTCCGAGTCATAAAGCATGTTCATGGCGGGCCCTGTGAGTATGTCGATGGCGTTCATGGGGTTTAGATAGCAATCAACGCGCCAGTTTCAAGATAGGTTGTCTATTTGTAAAACCAACAGGCTAATCGGCATATCTCCAGGACCTTTTGCTTCGATAGTGTGACTTTCTCCTCAATTCGAGGGTCCCGCGGGTAGGGGTTTGCGCAATTGGGCGTCAGCGAAGTCGCCGTTTGCTTCCGTCTGCCTGATGCGCACGGGCAGATAACCGTACGCTGGCGCAAGCCAGAGCTCAAGTTTTCTATCGAAATCCCGGCGCGGGTTGCGGGTGAGCTTGCGCGCGGTGTATTCGCCGGCCGGGAGGGCTATCTTTTCCTCTTCGCCGACCACGAAGACCCAGACGTCGGCATCGCGCGGCCCCACGGTCTGGACCGAGATCCGGGTGCCCGCCGGATAGCGATCCGGGCTGGCCGCCAGCAGGCCGCCGAGCTGCATCATGACGCTCATGCGGTCCTGCGCGCCGGCCAGCAGGGGCACGGGGGGCGTGTTGTTGCTGAACACGATCTGCCCCTGGTCGCGCACGAAATGCGACGCCACCTCGGCCTTGCGGCTTTCGGAGTACCGCTCGGGCTCTAGGCCGGAGGGGCCGATGCGGCCGGTGCTGTGCCAGTTGAGCAGGGTGAAGAACACCGCCTTGAGCGTCAGCCGCCCGTCGTAGCGGGAGCCATCCTGCAGCCAGACGAGCTCACCGAACACGCCCCGCTGCGGGGAGGCCCCCACCTGGCCCGTGGCTTCGAAATCGAGCGTGACCGAACCGGGGATCCTCAGCGCCTGGGTGCCGGCGATGGTTCCCGAGGCTTCGCTGCCGCCGGTCATCTTGGTGCCGCTGCCCGTGCCACCGGCAGGGGAAGACGCACCAGCCGGGGCGCTGGCGGCTGCTTCGGGCGGTGCTGCTCCTGAATCGGGAGCAGCCTGGGCCGTCAGGTCGGGTGTTTCCGGAGCAGGGGGCACGGAAGCGTCTGGCTCCGGCGCTGGCGTAACGGCCGCAGGAGCCGGCTTCGGACGGGGCGCCGACGGCTCGCGGGGCCGGCGCGGCTTGGGCGGCGGTGCTGGCTTGGCTTCCGCCGGGGCGGCAGCCGGCGCAGCGGGCTTTTCAGAAGCCGGCGGCGCGATCACGATCGTCCGCGTGCTGAACTTGCTCGCCAGTGGCGAGGGTTCCGGCCCGATGGCCACCGGCGCCAGCCCGAGCACCAGCAGGTGGATCAGCGCCACCAGCAGCGTCAGACCGATCAGCACCCGCCACGACGGACGCCCGGGCAGGCCGGGAGGCAGCAAGGAAGAAGGAGGGGCGACGAGCGTCGACATCAGTGTGTGGAGTGAGGCGCCGGCCCGGAGGTTCACGAAGACCACCTCGGTACACTGCCGCCCGTTCAACCAGTTTAAGTGGGAGCGGCGCCCGGCCTCGTGCACGCGCCGTGTCCCGCGCCATCACGCACGCACCGCATCATGAAACTCGCCACCCTGAAGGACGGCTCGCGCGACGGCCAGCTCGTCGTTGTCTCGCGCGACCTCACGCTCGCCCACTACGCCACCGGCATCGCGAGCCGGCTGCAGCAGGTGCTGGACGACTGGGGCTTCATGAGCCCGCAGCTGCAGGACCTGTACGACTCCCTCAACACCGGCCGCGCGCGCCACGCCTTCCCCTTCGATCCGTCGATGTGCATGGCCCCGCTGCCGCGCGCCTACCAGTGGGCGGATGGCTCGGCCTACATCAACCACGTCGAGCTGGTGCGCAAGGCGCGCAACGCCGAAGTGCCCGAGAGTTTCTACAGCGACCCGCTGATGTACCAGGGCGGCAGCGACGACTTCCTCGGCCCGACCGACGACGTGATCGTGCCCAATGAAGCCATGGGCATCGACTTCGAGGCCGAGATTGCGGTCATCACCGGCGACGTGCGCATGGGCTCCACGCCCGACCAGGCGCTCGACGGCATCCGCCTCGTGATGCTGGCCAACGACGTGAGCCTGCGCAACCTGATTCCGGCCGAGCTGGCCAAGGGCTTCGGCTTCTTCCAGAGCAAGCCCGCCACCGCCTTCAGCCCCGTGGCCGTGACGCTCGACGAGATCGGCGAGGCCTGGCAGGACGGCCGCGTGCACCTGGCGCTGCAAAGCAGCTGGAACGGCCGCAAGGTCGGCATGTGCGACGCCGGCCCCGAGATGACCTTCCACTTCGGCCAGCTCATCGCCCACATCGCCAAGACACGCAACGTGCGCGCCGGCAGCATCGTGGGCAGCGGCACCGTGAGCAACAAGGGCGTGGAGAAAAACGGCCACATGGACTGGCCCAAGGGCTATTCGTGCATCGCCGAGAAGCGCTGCATCGAGACCATCCAGACCGGCCAGCCGTATACCGATTTCATGAAGTTCGGCGACACCATCCGCATCGAGATGAAGGGGCTGGACGGGCGTTCGCTGTTCGGCGCGATCGACCAGGAGATCGTGTCGACGGCCGGGCGGCCGAAGGAGGCGCCGGTGTCGCTGGTGAAGCCCGCCCCGGCGCAGGAAGAGACCGCGGAAGACTGAAGCCGCGTTTCAGCCCGGACCGGCGCCGCGCAGCAGTTCTTTCTGCGACCGTATCCCCAGCCGCCGGAACGCCCGGTACTGATGCGTGCGCACAGTCGTCAGCTCCACGCCGATCTCGCGCGCCGCTTCTTTCGCCGTCTTCCCAGCCATCAGGAGGCCGATGACCTCGCGTTCGCGCAGGCTCAGCCTCAGCAGCCGCGAGGCCAGCGTGGGCTCCACCGCCTCCCTTACGGCCACAGCGCTGCGGCCATGCGCCGCGGTGGCGTCGGCCAGCAGCGTGGCGTGCGCCTCGATGCGCGCGAAGTCCGATGCATCGAACTCCGGCTGCGCGAGGCTGCGGTAGAAGCTCACCGCCACGCGCTGCCCCGTGGGCAGCAGCAACAGCACCGACGCTCGTTCGCGGATGCCGACGTCGCCATAGCAGGCGGCGCGGTAGGCCGGGTCGGCCACTTCGTCGGCGTGCTGGTGGCCCAGCCATAGCTGCGCGCGTTTCGGCAGCTTGCGCGCAGCGAGCCAGGCCATGTTCGGGTCGAGCAGGTCGAAGCGCTGCGCCACATAGCGTTCGGTGGTGCGCTCTGCCGTGCTGCCGTAGCTGCTGGCGGCAGACACCGCCTCGATGCGGCCGGTGGCATCGACCACGAACACGGTGCAGAAAGTCACCGGCATCACGCGCTGCATCGCCTTGAGATAGCTGGTCGCCAGGTGCGGCGTGCCCACGCCGGAGAGCACGTCGCCGACGACGGCTGCGGCCAGCGCGGTGTCGGTCGGGTGGATGCGCCAGCGTCTCATGCGTGAAGAAAAAGAAGAGCAGTTCGGGTAAGTACCTCGTACGAAGTTATGACATTGACGGCCCCCGCGCATCGGGACAATCCCGTCGGATGACGAACTCTCCCGATGCCGCCAGCGGCCCCGTGCCTCCGCCGGCCAGCGCCACTGAACTGCCGCCGTCGGTCGGCGCCTTCCACTACACGCGCTACAAGCCCTGGACGCCGCCGCTCGAAGAAGGCGGTATCGAACCCGGCCGCCATCCAGTGGTGATCGCGGGCGGTGGGCCGGTCGGCATGGCGCTCGCGCTGGGGCTCGCGAACCACGGCGTGCGCAGCGTGATCCTCGAAGCCGACGACACGGTGTGCGTGGGCAGCCGCGCGGCCTGCATCTCGCGGCGCAGCCTTGAAATCATGGAGCGGCTCGGCGTACTGCCCGGCTTCATGGCCAAGGGCCTGCCGTGGACTGGCGGTCGCAGCTTCTACAAGACGGCCGAAGTGTTCCGCTTCGAGATGCCGCACGACGCGCAGCAAAAGCTGCCGCCGATGATCAACCTCGAGCAGTACTACGCCGAGCACTATCTGCTGGAGGAAATCTTCCGCCGCAACGAGCAGACGCCGGGGCTCATCGACATCCGCTGGGGCACCGAGCTCACCGGTCTCGCGCAAAGCGATGAGGGCGTGACGCTCGACGTGCGCAACGTCGAAGGCGCCTACCGGCTGCACGGACAGTGGCTCGCGGCCTGCGACGGCGGCCAGAGCTTCGTGCGCAAGGCGATGGGGCTCGCGCTCGAGGGCACAGGCTATGAAGGCCGCTACGTGATCATTGACATCGAGTTGCACAGCGGCCACCCGACCGAGCGCCGCGCGTGGTTCGACCCGCCGTGGAACCCCGGCTCGACCGTGCTGATGCACCGCCAGCCCGACGACATCTGGCGCATCGACTACCAGCTGCGCCCCGGCCAGAGCACCGAAGAAGCGCTGCAGCCGCCGGCCGTGGCCGAGTTCGTGCAACGCCACCTCGACGCCATCGGCGAAGGCCACCTGCCGTGGAAGACGGTGTGGACCTCGGTCTACCGCGCCGGCGCGATGACGCTCGACAGCTATCGCCACGGCCGCGTCGTGTTCGCGGGCAACGCGGCGCATGCAATGCCGATCTTCGGCGTGCGTGGGCTCAACTCGGGCTTCGACGATGCGGACAACCTCGCGTGGAAGCTGGCGTTCGTGGCAAGGGGGTTGTCAGATGCGGCGCTGCTCGACTCGTACTCGCAGGAGCGCATCGCGGCCTTCCATGTGAACGCCGAGAACGCGATGCGCAGCACCGAGTTCATGTCGCCGCCATCGCGGGGCTTCGACCTGCTGCGCGAGGCGGCGCTGTCGCTGTCGGAAGCGCATCGCGGCATTGCGCAGCTCATCAATCCGCGCCAGACGCAGGCCGTGCGCTATGCCGATTCGCCACTGTCTAGCGAGGGTGACGAACTGCCGAGGGGTCCGCTGCCGGGCGAGGTGATGCCCGAGCAGCAACTCGCGCAAGGCCACCTCACCGACTGGATCGCGCCGACCTTCACGCTGCTGGTGCTGCGGCCCGATGTGGCCCCGCTGCCTGCGCCCGACATTGCGCAGGCACTGCAGGGCGCGCTGCCCTTCGTCGTGCACAGCATCGCGGCCCCGGGCATCGACGGCGCCGACGCGCATGCATCTCCCGCCGTCTTCGAAGCGCTCGGCGCGCAAGAAGGCGCGGTCTATCTGCTGCGTCCCGATGGCCACGTGGCCGCGCGCTGGCATCGCCTGCCGCCCGGCGCCCTGCAACCTGCACTGGCCCGCGCGGCCCAGGAGCCCCTCGCATGACCACGACACCGCTGAACCCCGACGCCCGCGACCGCCTCTATGCCGAGTGCGCACGCGCCATCACCGAGGCGGGCGCCGAGCGCGAATCGCTGTTCCTGGCGCGGCTCGCGCTGCTGCTGTTCGAGCAGGTCGGAGACGAGGCGCGCTGCCGCGCCGCGCTGGCCGATGCGCTGCACGAGCTGCCCGTACCATCGCTGTCCGCTTCCTGACCTTCCAAATTACAAACGACTGGAGACTGATCCATGGATCGCCGCACCCTTCTCGCCACGCTCGCTTCCGGCGCCGCAGTGGCCGCCACGCCTTTCGCCCACGCGCAGGAGTACCCCGCGCAGCTCATCAAGTGGGTCGTGCCCTATCCGGCGGGCGGCGGCACCGACGTGATCGCGCGCGTGCTGGCCGAATCGATGCGCCAGACGCTGGGCCAGCAGATCGTGGTCGACAACCGCCCCGGCGCCTCGACCAACATCGGCGCCGACCTCGTCGCCAAGAGCAAGCCCGACGGCTACACGATCCTCTCGGCCGACAACGCGGTGCTGGCCTTCAACGAGCACCTGTTCAGCAAGCTGCCATTCAACCCCGAAAGAGACTTCACCTACATCGGCGCGATCGGCAAGTTTCCGCTCGCGCTGGTGGTGCATCCGGACTTCCCGGCGAAGAACTTCAAGGAGTTCCTGGCCTACGTGAAGGCCAATCCCGGCAAGGTCAACTACGCCTCGCCCGGCAACGGCTCGCCGCACCACCTGGCAATGGAAATGTTCAAGGTGCGCACCGGCACCTTCATCACCCACATTCCGTACCGCGGCGCGGCGCCGGCCATGGCCGACGTGATGGGCGGGCAGGTGCCCTGCATGTTCCTCGACCTGGCCTCGGGCCTGTCGATCATGCAGAGCAACAAGGTGCGGGTGCTGGCCATCGGCTCGGGCGCGCGCAGCAAGCTGCTGCCCAACGTGCCGACGCTGGCCGAAGTGGGCGTGCCCAACACCGAAGTGTTCGCGTTCCAGGGTATCCTCGGCCCGGCCGGCCTGCCGCCCGCGGTGGTGAACAGGCTCAACGGCGACCTGAACAAGGCATTCGGCACGCCGGCCGTGCAGAAGCGTTTCGAAGACTTCGGCATGGAGGCGATGCCGGGCTCGCCGGCGCAGTTCGCGGCGCTGTCGCGCGCGGAGTCGAAGCGCTGGGGCCCGATCATCAAGCAGGCCGGCATCAAGCTGGACTGATGCCGGCAACCGGCGTTTGCCCTAGCGGGTGAACGCCTTTCGCGAGCCGTCTTCGAGGACTTCGTCGTCGCGCTGCAATTCGCCGCTTTCGTCCCAGGTGCGCTCGCGCGTCACGCGGCCCTTGGCGTCGAAGCTCGACTCGGCCAGCAGCGAGCCCTTCTCGCTGAAGCGCTGGTGGGTGCCGACCGGAATCTGCCGGTTGCGGCCCGCGATCTCGTAGCGGCCCTGCGCGGCGCGCTGGCCGCTGTCGTAGAACTCGGTGATCTCGACCGCGCGCGCGTCGCCGCTGCCGCTGTAGGCCGACTTGCTGCGCGGCTGGCCGTTGAGGTAGTAGCCGTCGTCGACGATAGGCTCGCCCGCGCTGTTCCAGCGCTGGTCGCGCACCAGCGTGCCCTTTTCGGAGAAGGCCTGCTCGCGCACGCGGATGCTCGCGCGCTCGACCAGCAGGTACACCGTCTCGCGGCGCTTGATGCCTTCGGACGAGTAGTTCTGCTCGGTGCGCTGGTTGCCCACGGTTTCGTCCAGCGATGCGGTCTTGCCGTTGTCGTAGAAGCTCTGCGAGCGCACCCGCTTGCCCGACACGAAAGAAAGCCGCGAACGCAGGCTGCCGCGCGCGTCGAACAGGTCGACCTGCGACGGGCCGGTGCCCGTGAAGCCGCAGAGCTTGGCGTCGTCCGCCACCGGCGCGAGCGTGGGCGCGTCCGCGCAGCGCAGGGCCGAAAGCTGGCCGTTCTCGGTGAATTCGACCGACGCGCGTTCGCTGCCGCTGCCGGTGTCGGGATAGAAGATGGCGCGCCGCAGCTTGCCGTCGGGGTAGAAGTTGCGCACCAGCCCGCGCTCCTGGCCGTCGTCGTAGGTGGCGTCGCGCAGTACGCGGCCCGTGGGCGAGAACTCGCGGGCGCGGCCGTGCAGGTTGCCCTTGGCGTTGAGGCTGTGCTCCTTGGCGAGCTTGCCCTTCTCGTAGATGCGCACCAGGCCCATCGACACGCCGTTCTGGATCTGCTCTTCGCGCTGCAGCTCGCCGGTTGCGTGGTCCTTGCAGCGCAGCAGGCCGGTCTTGCCGGCGGTGCTGCTGCCGTTGGCCGGGTTCACGCTGCGGCCGTTGAGCTCGCAGTCGAGCTGCGCGTGCGCCGCCGTGGCACAGAGGAGTGCGAAGAGTGCGGCGGCGCCGCGAGGGGCGATCCGGCGCGGGGTCATTTCACTTGTCGTACAGCGTTTCGAGCGAGCGCAAGCCCTTGATCTCGATCGGGTTGCCGAACGGGTCGAAGAAGAACATCGTCCATTGCTCGCCCGGCTGGCCCTCGAAGCGCACCTGCGGCTTCAGCACGAACTCGGTGCCGGCGGCTTCGAGCCGCACGGCCATTGCCTGCCAGTCGGGCAGGGCCAGCGCGAGGCCGAAGTGCGGCATCGGCACCATCACGTCGCCGACGCGGCCGGTGCGGGCGGTGGCGAAGGGTTCGCCGAGGTGGAGGGAAATCTGGTGGCCGAAGAAGTCGAAGTCGACCCAGGTGTCGGTGCTGCGGCCTTCGGCGCAGCCGAGCACGTCGCCATAGAAGCGGCGGGCGCCGTCGAGGTCGCGAACGTTGAAGGCAAGGTGGAAGATGCTCTGCATGGTTTCGGATTATGGGCAGCGGTGCTGTGAGAATGCCGGACTTTCTTTCATCGTGGAGCAAGCCTTGCGGATACTCCGGGTCCTCGCCGCGCGGATGCGCGGCATGCATGTCATCGCGCGGATGCGCGACATCCTCTCTCTTCTTCCTTCCGCGCCGGATTTCCGGCGCATGCCACGCCAGATCCTGACTGGCGCGTGCTGTGTGTTCAGCTTCGCGGCGGCGCATGCCGCCTGCCCGCCATCGGCCATCGCCAGCCTCGAGAAGCCGGGCATGGGCGTGCGCAACGGCGTCGACCGCGGGGTGCTCTGGCGCATCGAGCGCGACGGGCGCACCTCGTGGCTCTACGGCACCATCCACGTCGGCCGCGGCGACTGGGTGCGGCCCGGCCCGACCATCCAGAAGGCGCTGGCGCAGAGCGATACCCTCGCGCTGGAACTCGACCTGCGCGACGAGGCCACCGCCCGCGCCATGGCCCGGCCGGCCGACCCGGAGCTGCTGGCGCGCATGCTCAGCGGCGAGCGCGCCCGCCGGCTGGAGCGCCAGAACTCTGAAGCTTGCGTGCCGCCGGGAACGCTGTCGAAGCTGCAGCCGATCCTGCAGGTCACGGCGCTGGCCGGTCTGGCGGGGCGTGCCGATGGGCTGTACCCGGAATTCGGCGTGGACGAGACGCTGGCGGTCTCCGCCCGCAACAGCAGCAAGCCGATCGTCGCGCTCGAAAACGCGGCTGAACAGATCAAGGTGCTGACGGGCGAGTCCGAAGCCGAAGAAGCCGAGCAGGTCGATGCGGCACTCGACGAGCTGGAGTCCGGCAAGCTGCGCGGCCAGCTCAAGGAACTGGCCGATGTCTGGGCGCGCAGCGACGCGGCCAAACTGGCTAGCTATCCCGAGTGGTGCGACTGCCTCAAGACGCCTGCCGAGCAGCGTCTGATGAAGCGCCTGCTCGACGACCGCAACCCGAACCTGGCCGATGGCATCGAGCGCCTGCACGCCGGCGGCAAGGGCGTGTTCGCGGCGGTCGGGGCGTTGCACATGATCGGCCCGCAGGGGTTGCCCACGCTGATGGCTGCGCGCGGCTTCACCGTGACGCCGGTGCTGACCAACGCGCAGGCGCAGACGGCGCAGCCGATGCCCGCGCTCGCGGCGCCATCGCCCGCGCCAAGGGCCGTGCGCGGCGGCAAGGCCGTGAAGGGCCAGCGCGGGCAGGCGGTGCAGAAGGGCGGCAAATCGACGAAGGCGGCACCCGCCGCCAGGGGCGCCAAGGCCCCCGCCAAAGCGCCAGCCAAGGCCGCGGCCCCTGCCGCCAAGGGCAAAGTGCGCAGATAATCGCCCGCCATGCACGCGCTGCGAACCCACACCCGCATCCTCGGCCTCGTCGGCCGCTGGGTGCTGCTGTGGTTCGTGATGTCGCTGGGCGTGGCGGTGGCGTCGCCGCTGGTGAATCCGCAGTCGATGGAGCTTGTGTGCTCCAGCGCCGGCTCGATCAAGGTGGTAGTCCACACCGAAGACGGCGCGCAGGAAATGGGCGCCTCGCACATGGACTGCCCGCTGTGCGTGCTGACCGGCGCGCCGCCGCCGGCCATGGCGGTTCCGGTTTTCGATCTTCCCTTGCCGCTGGGCCGCGTGGTCCAGTCCATTCCCGCCGCGCGCCTTGCCGCGGCCACCGCGGCGCCGCTGCCGGCGCGCGGGCCCCCGACTTTCTCCTGACGCTCTCAAAACCATAGCTGCATACGCACGACCGAGTGCGTGTGCGGCCTGTCTGGCTTGAAGTTTCGTGGAGAAGGTTCCTCTTGAAAAAGCATTCCCGCGCCCTGGCGATCGCCATGGCATTTCCTCTTGGCGCGCCTGCGCTGGCGCAGCAGCAGCCCGCCGAAGCGCCTGAAAGCGGCACCGGTGGCCGTTCGCTCAGCACCGTCACCGTGAGCGGCGGCCGGCCGACCTCGCTGCCGGCGCAGATCCCCACCACCATCGAAGGCGTGACGCACGACCAGATCGTCGAAACCGTCAACGCCACCGACAGCGAAGACGCGCTCAAGTACCTGCCGAGCCTGGTCGTGCGCAAGCGCTACATCGGCGACTTCAACCATGCCGTGCTCGCCACCCGCGCTTCAGGCACGGGCAACAGCGCTCGCTCGCTGGTCTATGCCGACGGCATCATGCTGTCGAACCCGCTGGGCAACGGCGCCACCTACGCGCCTCGCTGGGGCATGGTGTCGCCGGAAGAAATCGAGCGGGTCGACGTGCTCTACGGGCCGTTCTCTGCTGCCTACCCCGGCAACTCGGTGGGCGCGGTGGTCGACTACGTGACGCGCATGCCCACGCAGCTGGAGGCGCACGTCAAGCTCAGCGGCTTCGTGTCGAACTTCGATCTGTACAACAGCCATTCCTCGCCGGCCGGCCAGCAGCTCGACCTGTCGCTGGGCAGCCGCAGCGGCGACTGGTCGTGGTGGCTCAGCGCCTCGCGCACCCACAGCAAGGGGCAGGCGCTGGTGTTCGGCAACCGGCTGGTGAGTGCGGGCACGGTCGGCAGCGCAGGCACGCCCGTGATCGGCGCGGTGCTGGGGCTGAACCCGTCGAACCAGCCCTGGTGGCTGGTGGGCGGCTCCACCATCTACGACACCACGCAGGAGCAGGCCAAGCTCAAGGTGGCGTACGACTTCTCGCCCACCGTGCGCGCCACCTACACGCTGGGCGCGTGGAACAACACCACGCACGGCGGCGTCGACACCTGGCTGCGCGATGCGCTCGGGCGGCCGGTGTTCGGCGGCCGCGTGAACATCGGCGGACGCACCTACAACCTCGATTCGCCGAGCGCCGCGCTCGCACCGACCGAGACCGCGCTCACGCACTACATGCACGGCCTCTCGGTGAAGAGCCACACCGGCGGCGTGTTCGACTGGGAGGTGGCGGCGAGCCTGTTCGACTATTCGAGCGACACCTCGCGCACGCCCACCACGCCGCTGCCGGGCGCCTTCAGCGGCGGGCCGGGCCGCACCACCGACATGGGCGGCTCCGGCTGGAACACCTTCAAGGCGGCAGGCACCTGGCGGCCTACCGGCTCGGCCGAGGGCGTGGGCGCGCACGTGGTCGACTTCGGCTTCCAGCAGGACACGGCGCGCCTGCGCACCAGCGTCGGCAACACGCTCGACTGGATCAACGGATCGCCCGTCTCGCCGTTCTCGGCCTTCAACGGCAACACCCGGCTGCAGTCGCTCTACGTGCAGGACACCTGGCGCTTCGCGAAGGACTGGAAGACCACGCTCGGCCTGCGCCACGAGCGCTGGGAAGCCTACGGCGGCCAGCTCGGCAGCGCGGCCACGCTGCTGAACTTTGCGCCGCGCAAGAACAGCTACGACTCGCCCAAGGCCGCCATCGCCTGGCAGGCCACGTCCGACTGGCTCCTCAAGGCCTCGACCGGCCGCGCGGTGCGCATGCCGACGGTGAGCGAGCTCTACCAGGGCTCGATCAGCGGAAACCAGATCATCAACACCAATCCGAACCTGCGCCCCGAACGCTCGTGGACCACCGAGCTCAGCGCCGAGCGCGACCTGAAGGGCTGGGGGCTCGACGGCGTGCTGCGCACCACGCTGTTCTTCGAGAACACGAAGGACGCGCTCTACACGCAGGCCCTCACCAACCTTGTGAGCACGGTGCAGAACGTCGATGCCATCCGCACGCGCGGGCTCGAAGTGGCGATGAATGCGGTCGATGTGGGCGTGCGGGGGCTCGACCTCGGCGGCAGCCTCACGCTGACCCGCTCGAAGATCACCGCCAACAGCGGCTTTCCCGTCAGCGTCGGCCACGACCAGCCGCGCGTGCCGAAGGTGCGCGCCACGCTGCTCGCCACCTACCGGCCGGACGCCAGCTGGAGCTACACCGTCGGCGCGCGCTACAGCGGCAAGCAGTACGGCACGCTCGACAACAGCGACCCCAACGGCTTCGCGTACATGGGCTTCTCGAAGTTCTTCGTGGTCGACGCGCGCATACGCTACCGGATCGACAAGCAATGGAGCGCGTCCTTCGGCATCGACAACCTGAACAACAACAAGTACTGGGCCTTCCACCCGTACCCGCAGCGCACCTACGTGGCCGAACTCAAGTTCGACCTTTGACTCTTTCACTCCAACTGCAAGGACACGATATGAACAAGACTTCGATGACCGCCCTCAAGACCGCCGCTGCCTGCGCCATGCTGGCGGGCATGGGCGCCGCTGTGGCGCACGTCACCCTGCCGCCGGGCGGTGCCACCGTCGGTAGCGACTACAACGCCGCTTTCCGTGTCGGCCACGCCTGCGAAGGTGCCAAGGCCACCACCGGCCTCGCCGTGCGCCTGCCCAAGGGCTTCGTGCTGAGCGACGCGCAGGAGCGCAAGGGCTGGAAGCTCGACGTGCAGAAGAGCGGTGATGGCGAAGTGCGCTGGACGGCAGAAAAGCCCGAGAACGCGTTGCCCGGCAGCGAGCGTGCCGAGTTCGTGCTGCGCGGCAAGGTGCCCGCGACGCCCGGCACGCTGTGGTTCAAGGTGCTGCAGACCTGCGATACCGGCGTGGCCGACTGGGCCGAGGTGCCGGCCTCGGGCAGCTCGACCGCCGGCCTGAAGAGCCCGGCCGCCAAGCTGAACGTGGTGGCGCAGGGCGTGGCCACGGTCGACGTGCGCGACGGCTGGGTGCGCCAGTCGGTGCCGGGCCAGAGCGGCACCGGTGCCTTCATGAAGCTCACTGCGCCCACCGGCGCGAAGCTGGTGAGCATCTCCACCCCGGCCGCCGGCATTGCCGAAGTGCACGAGATGAAGATGGAAGGCGACACCATGAAGATGCGCGAACTGACCGGCGGCCTCGACCTGCCCGCGGGCCAGACTGTCGAGCTCAAGCCCGGCGGCTATCACGTGATGATGATGGACCTGAAGGGCGCGCTGGCCAAGGGCGCGACCGTGCCGATGACGCTGAAGTTCGAGGACGCCAAGGGCGTGAAGACCGCGCTGGACGTGACGCTGCCGGTGGGGGCGCCCGAAGGTGCCGATGCGGCCGGATCGGCCCATCAGCACAAGCACTGACGTTTTTTCTAAAGCAGCTGGTCTGGTGCCAGCGGCCCGAAGAGCTTGAGCAGCAGCCGCAGCGTGGCGCTGGCATCGGGCTCGGTGGTGGTGTCCTTCAGGCCGCTGCCCTCGGGCGCGCGCCACAGCAGGGAGCCGTCGACCAGCTCGACATGCCACGAGCGCTCGCGCATGCCGCGTTCGATCTGCTCGGACGCGGCGCGCGAGAGTTCGTTGCTGCGGATCAGCAGCGCGATCTCGGTGTTCTGCAGTTGCGATCGCAGGTCGAGGTTCATCGATCCGACCACCAGCAGACGGCCGTCCATCACCAGCACCTTGGAGTGCAGCATGGCGCGCGATTCGCCGGTGGCGCTGCTGCCGCCCGAGGAGCCGAAGACGTTGCCGAAGCCCGCCTGCTCGCTGCGCAGTTCGTAGAGTTCGATGCCCATTCCGAGCAACTCCTCGCGGTGGCGTGCGTAGCCCACGTGCGCCACCGGCGCGTCGTTCGAGGCCAGCGAGTTGGTCAGCACGCGAATGCGCACGCCCCGGGTGCGAGCCGCGGAAAAGGCTTGCAACATGTCCTTTCCGGGCACGAAGTAGGGCGAGATGATGAGCAGGTCGGCGCGCGCCTGGCCGATCAGCTGCAGCAGCCCTTCGACCACGGTGTCGCCGCTGGCGGCCAGATCGGACGCGGCTTCCAGCGAGGCCGCACCGGGCGAGGTGCCGGCCTTGTCGCCGGGCCGGCTGACCACGAGGCCCGGCGCCTTCGCGCTTTCGGGGCCTGAATCGGCGGGTATCTTGCCGGGCTTGTCCGCCAACATCGCGGCCGGCGCCCAGACGAAGGTGGCGGTGCGCAGGTCCAGCGGCTTTTCGTCCCAGGCGCGGGCGCGCTGTTCGGCGGTGGGAGGGGCGTTGTCCGAGGCTTTCTGCTGGCTGGCAGATTCTTCGGCCAGCTCCTGGTCGGCCTTGCGCGCGCGGTCGCGCATAGCCTGCAGTTCCTCGCGCGTGACCAGCGATTGCACCGGGTAGGCGCGCTCGTTGTTCCAGTAGCTGTCGAAGCTGCGCGAGAGGTCTTGCACGATGGGTCCGGCCGCCAGCACGTCGACATCGACGAAGTTGCCGTTTGTCGCGTTGCCGAAATACGCATCGCCGAGGTTGCGCCCGCCCGTGACGCCGAGCACGTTGTCGGCCAGGAACAGCTTGTTGTGCATGCGCTGCTGGATGCGCGAGGCGTCATCGATCGAGTTGAGCAGGCGGCTGAAGGTGGAGTCGCGCGAGCCGGCCAGCGGGTTGAACAGGCGCATCTCGATGTTCGGTATGAAGGCCAGGCCCAGCACCAATGCGTCGCGGCCGGTGGTGTGGAAGTCGTCGAGCAGCACGCGCACCCGCACGCCGCGCTCGGCCGCCGAGCGCAGGCCGCGCAGCAGGCGGCCGGTGCTGGCATCGGCGTGGATCGCGTAGTACTGCAGGTCCAGCGTCTTCTGGGCACCCTCGATCAGCGCGAGCCGGCTGCCGTAGGCCGCCTGCGGACCGCCCAGGAGCAGGAAGCCGGATTCGTAGCGGGCCTTGTCGGCCTGCCGGCGCTGCTGCACCAGATCGGCCATCGCGGTGCCGGCGGCTGGCGAGGCGAGAGCGGTCGAGACGGGCCGGTCGACGTTCTGGGGCAGCTGTGCGCAGGCACCGAGGATCAGCAGCGCGAGAAGCGCAGTGGATCGGCGCAAGAACGTCTGGAAGGAAGAAGGCATGCGGCTTTCCCGGGGCTTGGAAGGGTGAGCCGCATATATAGCCTAGTCGGCGCCCGCCCGGCGTCGGACGGGCGGACGATCGGCGCCGACGGGTGTCAGCGTCCGGCGGTGAGCTCTTCCTGGCGCTCCAGGGCGGAGAGCAGTTCGTCGTCGATCCTGGCGTGGCGCTCGGCCAGCTCGGCGGCGCGCGACGCGTCGCTGGCGTAGATGGCGCCGCCGTCGAGTTCGAGCATTTCGGTGATGCGCGTCTGCTCGGCTTCGAGGGCTGCGATCTGGGCGGGGAGGGTGTCGAGTTCGCGCTGCTCTTTATAGGAGAGCTTCTTGCGGGCGCCTGTTGCCTTGGGGGCGGAGGCTTCCGCCGCGGCCGGGGCGGGTGCGGGGGCTGGCGTCGGGGCGGGTGCCGCGGCCGCGCGCTGCTCGGCGATCTCGCGGGCGCGCTTGGACTGGATCAGCCAGTCCTGCACGCTGCCTTCGTACTCGCGCCAGCTGCCGTCGCCTTCGTAGGCGATGGTGCTGGTGACCACGTTGTCGAGGAAGGTCCGGTCGTGGCTCACGAGGAACACGGTGCCGTCGTAGTCCTGCAACAGGTTCTCGAGCAACTCCAGGGTGTCGATGTCGAGGTCGTTGGTCGGCTCGTCGAGCACCAGCACGTTGGCCGGTCGCGCGAACAGGCGGGCCAGCAGCAGGCGGTTGCGTTCGCCGCCGCTGAGCGAGCGCACGGGGGAGTTGGCACGCGCGGGGGAGAAGAGGAAGTCCGAGAGGTAGCTCTTGACGTGCTTCTTCTGCGAGCCGATCTCAATCCACTCGCTGCCGGGGCTGATGAAGTCTTCCAGGGTGGCGTCGAGGTCGAGCTTGTCGCGCATCTGGTCGAAGTACGCCACCTGCAGGTTGGTGCCGCGGCGGATCTTGCCGCTGTCGGGCTCGAGCTCGCCCAGGATCAGCTTCAGCAGGGTCGTCTTGCCCGCGCCGTTGGGGCCGAGCAGCCCGACCTTGTCGCCGCGCAGGATGGTGCCGCTGAACTTGCGGATGACGGTCTTTTCGCCGAAGGACTTAGTGGCCTCGGTGAGCTCGGCCACGATCTTGCCGCTGGACTGGCCGGAGGCGACGTCCATGTTGACGCTGCCTTGCACTTCCCGGCGGGCGACGCGGCTGGCGCGCAGTTCCTGCAGGCGGGTGATGCGGCTCTGGCTGCGGGTGCGGCGGGCTTCCACGCCCTTGCGGATCCAGATTTCTTCCTGGGCCAGGAGCTTGTCGGCCTTGGCGCTGATGACGGCCTCCTGGGCGAGCTGCTCTTCCTTCTGCAGCAGGTATTGCTCGAAGTTGCCGGGGTAGGAGCCCAGCTTGCCTCGGTCCAGCTCCACGATGCGGGTGGCGACGCGGTTCAGGAAGCTGCGGTCATGGGTGACGGTAACGACGCTGCCCTTGAAGTCGATCAGCAGCTGTTCGAGCCATTCGATGGAGTCGAGGTCCAGGTGGTTGGTGGGCTCGTCCAGCAGGAGGACGTCTGGCGCGGCCACCAGAGCCTGCGCCAGGGCGACACGCTTGCGGGTGCCTCCGGAGAGAGAGCC
This sequence comes from Variovorax sp. YR634, assembly GCF_900106655.1. Taxonomy (NCBI): domain Bacteria; kingdom Pseudomonadati; phylum Pseudomonadota; class Betaproteobacteria; order Burkholderiales; family Comamonadaceae; genus Variovorax; species Variovorax sp. YR634. The sequence continues at coordinate 644 of NZ_FNOL01000039.1, read as the reverse complement.
GACGCGGGCATCGCGATCGAGGTGCAGGCGGTGCAGCGTTTCTTCCACGCGCTGCTCCCAGTTCCAGGCGTCGAAGGCTTCGATTTGGGATTGGAGGGCATCCAGGTCGAGGCCGTCCGCACCGGAGAGATAGAGATCGCGAATGGCAATGACGGGGGCCAGGCCCTGGCTGGCTGCGGTGAAGACGTCCGCATCCATATCTAGAAGAGGTTCCTGGGCCACATAGGCCACCCGGAGGTTCTGCTGCAACTGGAGAGTGCCGTCGTCGGTCTTCTCCAGGCCGCCCAGTATCTTGAGCAGGGAAGACTTGCCCGCGCCATTGCGGCCGATCAGGCCGATGCGCTCCGATTCGAGAAGAGAAAAGTCCGCATGATCCAGCAGCGGGACGTGACCGAACGCCAGTTGGGCGTCGAGGAGTGTGATGAGTGCCATGTGGCGCGGATTATCGGAGGAGCCAATGTCAGGGCTTGGCGGCAGGGAGATGGGCTCTGTATGGAGGGGCTCGAAGAGGCCCCTTTTCAAGTTTCTTTGGGCTGGTCTTGCACGGCCCCAAATCTGTCATATACTCGTGGGCTTCGCTGATGAATGCCGCTGGTGTTCGAGGCAGTTGGTGCTTCTCTGGGGCGTTGATTGTTGACGGTGAA